>NZ_JAWLQI010000044.1:0-27499 GCF_036997785.1 Brachyspira pulli | reverse complement strand
TGACAAACTTAAAAATTTTCAGTATATATAAACCTGCTTCATAATGTAAAAAATATCATTATAAAGCAGGTCTATTATCTTTATCCTAAACACTCGCAAAGTATCGAAACGGCTTTTTCTAATTCTTTGTCACTTATTGTAAGAGGAGGTAATAGTCTTATTTTGTTTTTAGCAGTTAATGGAATAGCTCCTTTTGATATGCATTTCTCTACTATTTCTCTTGCATTTAAACCTTCTTTCAAACCTATTCCAAGCATTAAACCTATTCCGTCTACACTTACAACATTATCAAGCTTCATTAATTGACTTTTTATGTATTTTGATTTTTTACTTACTTCTTTTAATAAATCTTTGTCTATTGTATTTAATACTTCTAAAGCACCAGCAGCAACTACGGGATTAGCTCCAAATGTAGAAGCATGATCTCCCGGAACAAATACATCAGAACATTTTTTATCCATAAGCATTGCACCTATAGGAAGTCCGCCTCCTAAACCTTTTGCTAATGTTGTGATGTCTGGCTTGAATCCAAAATGTTCAGAGCATAAGAATTTTCCTGTTCTTCCAACTCCTGTTTGAACTTCATCTACTATGAAAAGTATATCATTTTTTTCGCAGTACTCTTTTACCTTTAGTACATATTCTTTATCAAGAGGTATAACTCCGCCTTCGCCTTGTATAAGCTCCATCATAACAGCACAAGCATTATCTTGTAATTTTTCTATAGTATCCTCATAATTGTTAGCTTCAGCAAATGAGAAACCTTCTAAAAATGGGAAGAAGAAATTATGAAAAACTTCTTGACCAGTAGCTGAAATTGTAGCCATAGTTCTGCCATGAAAAGAGTTTTTTAATGTTACTATTTTATTTCTTTTGTATTCTCCATTTTGTGCATATTTATTAAATGAATATTTTCTTGCACATTTAATAGCAGCTTCATTAGCTTCAGCACCAGAATTACAGAAAAATACTTTATCATATTTTGTTATAGAACATAATTTTTTTGCCAAATCTATATAAGGTTTATTATAATATAAATTAGAAGTATGCTGCAAAGTTTTTATTTGATTAGTTACAGTATTAATCCAATTTTTATTTCCGTAACCTATACTATTAACACCTATACCGCTTCCTAAATCTATATATTCTTTTCCTTCTATATCTTTTAATGTTGCATTTTTACCGGATTCTAAAACTAAATCAAATCTTGCATAAGTATTGGCAACATATTTTTTACTATTGTTTATATATTCTTTTTTTAATTTTGATTTTTCATTATCTTGATTATTATTTGTTTTTTTACAAGCCATTTTTTACTCCAATCATAATTTTTTATGTTTATTAATCTTTATAAAACATTGTTCCTATACCTTCATCAGTGAACATCTCTATTAATAATGAATGACATAATCTTCCATCTATTATAAATACTTTTGACACTCCATTATCAACAGCGTCTATACAATGTTTAACTTTAGGGAGCATTCCTCCAGATATAGTGCCGTTATTTATTAGATTATCTATATCTTTAATATTTATTTGACTTATTAAAGTGCTTTCATCATCTTTATTTTGTAGAAGCCCCGGAGTATCAGTCATATATATTAATGTTTCAGCTTTTAAACTTTCAGCTATTTTAGCAGCTGCAGTATCAGCATTAATATTATAAACATTTCCTTCTTTATCGCATCCTACAGTAGCAACTATTGGAATATATTTATTTGATATAATTGTATTAAGTAAATCTGTATCAACATCATCTACATCGCCTACAAATCCCAAATCTTCGCTTCCTTTATATTTGCTTACTTTAAACATGTTTCCGTCAATACCGCATATTCCAAGACATTTTCCTCCGCAATTTTCAAGTGAGGCAACTAACTCTTTATTAACTTTACCAGCTAAAACCATTTTAACTATTTCAGCAGTTTCACTATCAGTATATCTAAGTCCGTTTATAAATTTAGATTCTTTTCCTATCTTGTTAAGCATTGCAGTTATGTCTTTTCCGCCTCCATGAACTACTATAACTTTTATTCCCACAGTAGAAAGTAAAGCAACATCGCTCATAACTTTCTTCTTTAGTTCAGGATTTTCCATAGCACTTCCGCCGTATTTTATAACAACAGTTTTACCTTCATATCTTTTTATATATGGTAAAGCCTGATTTAATATAAAAGCTTTATCTCTATTTGAAATATTTTCCATTTTTATTTCCTTTTTTATATATTGAAAATTTATACTTTTTTATAAATACAATTATAATTTATTAATAAAATATTATTTTCTATTATTAAAATATGTTTTAAAATTATTCTAAATCTAAATTGTTAAAAAATGCAGTCTTTTTGGTTCTTTTGGTCACAAAAAGAACTGGGGTTTGGGGCAAAGCCCCAATTAAATATTGATTAATATTGTTTAAAAACAAGTATAAATTATTTTATATATAAAATATATTTAGTACATTTTTCGCATTAATTAAAAAGTTTATTTTTATAGTAATATTATTACAAAAGAATAATTAAAAAACTAACAAAATATAATTTCCTTATATAGTTAAAATTATTAGCTTCTGTATGAACCATTAATTTTTACATAATCATAAGTCAAATCACAACCCCAAGCTGTAGCTTTATAATTTCCACAGTTCATATTTATTGTAACTTTTATTTCATCTTCCTTTAATATTTTTAAAGCTTCATCTTCATTGAATTCAACTCCGAATCCATCTTTATAAACATTCATTTCACCATATTTTGAACCTACATTTATAGAAACTTTATTTATATCAAAATCAGCTTCAGTATATCCTATAGCACAAGAGATACGTCCCCAGTTCATATCGCATCCGAACATAGCAGCTTTTACTAAATTTGATGTTATTACAGATTTTGCTATTTTTCTTGCTAATGCCAAACTTTCAGCATTTATTACTTCGCATTCAATTAATTTTGTAGCACCTTCTCCGTCTTTAGCTATTGCTTTAGATAGATAAGTATTTGTCATATTTAATGCTTGGCAGAATATTTTATAATTTTCATCTTCTTTATCTATTAAAGTGTTTCCTGCTTCACCATTTGCAAGTACAACACACATGTCGTTTGTAGAAGTATCACCGTCAACACTTACCATGTTATATGTAGATTTTGTATCTTCGCTTAAAGCCTTTTGAAGCATTTCGCTTGTTATATTACAATCGGTAGTTAAGAATGCCAACATTGTAGCCATATTTGGGTGAATCATTCCGCTTCCTTTTGCTATGCCTCCAATGTGAATAGTTTTTCCGTCAATCTCAAATTCGTAAGCAACTTCTTTCATGAATGTATCAGTAGTCATTATTGCAGAAGCAGCATTTTTAGCATGTTCTTCAGAATGATTTGCATTATCTATTAATTGTTTTATATTATTCTTTATAGGTTCTATTGGTAAAGGAACTCCTATAACTCCTGTTGAAGCAACAGCAACTTCTTTTTCATCTATATTTAATGCATCAGCAGTAAGTTTGCACATTTCTTTTGCTATTTCTACACCATTTTTATTACAAGTATTAGCGTTACCGGAATTGCATATAATTGCTTTGGCTTTACCGTCTTTTAAATGTTCTTTACTTACTATTATATTTGCTCCGCATGCTTTATTTTGAGTATATACAGCACCTACAGAACATAAAGTATTGCTATATATAATTGCTAAATCTTTTTTTTCTTTATTTTTCTTTATTCCGCAGTAAATTCCATTTGATAAGAAACCTTTTGATGCACATACATTTCCATTTATTTTTTTTATATCAATCATTTTTTACTCCTATTGTTGCTAATAAAAATTGTTCACATTAAGTGTCTGCTAAGTTCACTTAGCAGACGTTCACAATTTTTATTTTAGTATTATTATCTGACAACTTCGTTATCAGCTGCTCGTTTATCGCTTAAAAAATTGTTAGCGATAAATTTATTATTAATAAAAATTGTTCGTTGTTATACTCTGCTAAGTAAACTTATCAGACACTCACAATTTTTATTTTAGTGTTATTATCTGACAACTTCGTTATCAGCTGCTTGTTTATTGTTAAAAAAATTGCTAGCGATAAATTTATTATATTTTTAGAAAGCTGGTGGAATAAAATTTAATCCCTCATCTTCTTTAAAGCCTAATGCCAAGTTCATATTTTGTATTGCCTGTCCTGCTGCTCCTTTTACCATATTATCTATTGTTGATACTATTATTAATTTATTTGTTCTGCTATCTAAATGCAATGATATATCACAATAGTTTGAGTATTTAACATATTTTAAATTTGCTATTTCCCCTATATTTAATACTCTTATAAATTTTGAATCCTTGTAAAATTCTTTATAAATATTATGTATAGTTTCTAAACTTGTATCTTTATTTTCTAATTTAGCATATATTGTTGAAACTATTCCTCTGTTTAATGGAAGCAAATGAGGTACAAAAGTAACTTTTATATCTTCTCCATATATATTTGATAATGTTTGTTCTATTTCTGGTGTATGTCTATGCTCTGCTATTTTATATGGAGCAAATGCCTCATTACATTCTGTATAATGAGTATTTAATTTTAATTCACGTCCTGCACCTGTAGCTCCAGACTTGGAATCGATTACAATATCGTCTTTTTGTATAAGTTTGTTTACTAATGCGGGTGCTAATGCTAAACCTATAGAAGTAGGGTAGCAGCCCGGATTTCCTATAATTTTTGCATTCTTTAATTCTTTTTTATTATATACATTATCATATTTAATTATTTCTGGTATAGAATATATTGCTTCTTTATGAAGATTTTTATATTTATATTCTTTTCCATACCAATTTTTATAATCTTCTTCATTGTCTAATCTGAAATCAGCACCTAAATCTATGAATAAAATATTTTTTTCAAAACATTTATTTGCTATTTCATCGCTTAAACCAGCAGGCAATGAAGCAAATACTACATCAGTGTCTTCAAATATTTCATTTTCATCTACTAATGTTTTACTGCAGTTTTTGTTTAGATTTGCATATATGTCATCAATATTTTGACCTACAAAACTTTTTGATGATAAATTTTTTAATTCAACTTGACTATGTGATAATAATAGTCTTATTAATTCTATTCCTGCATATCCTGTTGCACCTACGATAGATACTTTTACCATAATACAATACTCCTGTAAATATTAATGAATAATATTAGTTTTTAAATTTTAAATTATTTTTTAGAATTATATTTTATTGAAAATAAGAATTGGAGGCTTAACGCCTTGAAGAATTGTTGAAAAATAAATTGTAATTAGTTAATATGTACATTTTTATTTTTTCCTAAAAAACATTTACTATTGACAATAATATTATTATAAATAATAAAAAAAGTCAAGGATTTTAATAATATTTTCTTAATAAAAATTATAAAAGCTAAGTTGAAAAATTTATATGTTCATTATAATATATTTGACAGTAAATGTATATTTGCTTTTGATAGAATATTTAGAATATGTTTTATTTATACAGCATAAAAAACATAAATGTATTTATAGGTTATATTATGAAAAAAAGATTATATATTTTATTGTTTTTATTAATTCTTATTTTACTATTAATTATATCTTGTAAAAAGATTAATATTTTAGGTCCGGTACATATACCGCCTCCGACTGATTTTAGATTACCAGAAGACACTATACCCGGACATATAGATGTAAACCCAATGCCTGCTAAAGACGGAGAAGTATTCGGAGGTTTTCAGAGGAAGTTTAAATATCAAGGCAAATGGTATGTATTGGCTGACTATATGTATGATTATGACCCTAAAAGTAAAATATTAAATAGAAAAGCTGAAGATATAATACTTCAAATAGATAATAGCGGAAATATAGTAGTTTATGATAAAGACAGTAAAGGATATTATGATTTATTAAGAATGAATGTAATAGAAGAAAACAGAGTTTTATATGAAGATTATAATTATGGAACATATTCATATTCTTCAAGTTCTTTTTATACTACAGACTGTAAAGGCGAAGAAGATTATCATTCATTTCGCACAGGCATAACTTTTGATAATGAAGTAAGAACATCATCAGATTTAATAAATTGGACAACGGAGGGATCTAGTGATAATGTTTATAAAACTTTTCCTTCAGTAAGTCCTAATCCAAATGACAGTTTTCAAGGAACTTTTGGTGTTAATGATTATAAAATTGTAGAGTTTAAAGATTATATATATGTAATTGGTTTAAAAGAAGATTTTGATGAACAAAATCCAAGCGGATGCAGAAATGAAAGTCAAGGAGCATTTACTGTAAGTAAGGACATTTATTATAGAATAGATAAAAATAAAGATACTTCTGTAGGAGCTAATTGGGAAAAAAGAACTACTCCTTGGGGACAAAGAAGCAATCTTAATGTTCGCTATGATAAAGATAAAATATATGTTACAAAAGGCGAAAGAGCATATTATGAAAATGATCCTTCCATTAATAAATGGGTGGATAAATATGAAAAATTTGAAAATGATAATACTATATGGTCAACTACTGACGGCATAACTTGGCAGGTAGAGCCTAATTCTTCGGCTTATGATAATGCGGAAAATATATCATCTACTGGCGGAGATTTGCCGTATATACAAAATCGAATAAGAACTCCTGAAGAGCCTAATTGGGTAAGATTAGATAATGGAAGATATTATAAATCTGATAATTCTCCTTATGAAACTTATACAATCAATAAGAAAACTTATTATGTCCCTATACCTCCTTATGAAGAAATAAGAGCTGCTTATGACAGCGGGCAGGAATATTTTACTATTACAGAGGCTCATATAAAGAGTGCTGGGCTTAATCAGTTTTTAACCAAGGATAAAGAGCCGAATAAAGATGAAGATTGGACAGTAATAACTCCCATAGATTATACAGATAAATTAATGGTATGGCAGAGCGGAGGCGAAAAAGTAATGCTTAATATTAATAATAAGGCAGTGCAGCTTGTGGACTATAGGCAAATAGAAGTTATGTACAATACCATTAAAGAATATTCTATTGTAATAAATGATTTAAGAAAAACAGCAAAAGAATATAGAGATGGAACTTATTGGGGTGATTTTGGTAATAGTTATATAAAAGATGTATTTATAGGGATGAAGTACGATGCTAGGGCTGATATGCTTGAGCTTTTGAAAAGCAACATAGAATATATTATGCCCGATGAGGCTGTTACGCATTATACTGTGGAGTTTAAATATTAAAAATGGCTATTATTAATATAAATTTAATTTTATATACAGAATATTTCTATTGATTTTTTATATTCTTACAATTATAATGTTTTAACAAATAATGACATTTAAATGAGGCATTTATATATATGAATAGTATATTCGGTTCTGAAAGTCTTTTAAACTCAGCTATGACTGTTTGCTGGATAGGGCTTTTAATATCTTCAATATTGGGATTAACTATAATCGTTGATAGATTTATTTATTTTACTAGAATAAAATCTCAGGATAATTCATTAGCTCCTAAACTTATTTCTTTAATAAAAGATAAAGAATTAAAAGCTGCTATTGCATTATGCGAAACAGCAAAATCACCTTTGGCAAATATAGTAATGTCAGGACTTAAAAATTCTGATATGCCTAAAGAATCTATGCAAAGTGCTTCCAATAAAGAGCTTCCAAGACTCGAAAGATTTATTTCTGCACTTTCTACAATATCAACAGTTGCCCCATTGTTAGGACTTTTAGGTACTATTCTTGGTATGATACAATCTTTTGCTGTAATATCAGTTGCAGGAAGCGGAAACCCTTCTGCTTTAGCTTCAGGTATTGCTAATGCTCTTCTTACTACAGCGGCAGGACTTATTATTGCTATACCTACTGTAGTATTTTATAACTATTTTGTAAATACTCTTAACGAAAGAATTTTATTTATAGAAAATTTATCAAATGAAATATCTGATTATATAATAAGCGATTCAAACATCGATAAAAATACTGATGAATGATTCCATTGACAATATAAATCATTAAGTTTATAATTTCTTTCACTATTTGAAATTAATTAAAAAGAAGTTTTTTATCTATGAAATCCATAAAAAAATTATTTATAATACTAATTTGTTTTAGTATATTTATATTTTCTTGTAATGATTCCAAAACAACTAAAGGAAAAGAAATAAAAGATAGGGCAGGTAATGATATTGTTCTTCCTGAAAAAATAGAAAATATTGCTTGTTTATCACCTGCGGCTACAGAAGTGATACTATCTTTGGGGTTTGCTGATAAGATAATAGCCGCAGATACCACATCAAAAGAGATTTTGCAAACAAATAATGTAGATGTTTCCAATATAAGTATATTTGATATGCTTAATCCAGATGCTGAAAAGATGATAGCACTTAAACCAGATATTGTTTTTGTTAATACATTCAGCGTATTTTCTGGAAAAAATTCTTTAGATTCTATAAAGGCTTCTGATATATGTATTGCTGTTATACCTAATAGTGATACTATAAAATCTATAGAAGATGATATAACTTTTTTAGGAAATGTTCTTGAAGCAAATGAGGCAGCATCTAACATTATAAATATAATGGATTTAAATATAGAAAAAGTAAAGGCTATAGGTGAAACAATCACTAATAAAAAGAAAGTATATTTTGAGATAGCTGCTTTACCTAATTTATATTCATTAGGAACTAATGTTTATTTAGATGATATGATAAATATTATAGGAGCTTCTAATATATTTTCTGATAAAAATGCTTGGATAACTACAACAGAAGAGAATGTATTGTTTGCTAATCCGGATATAATATTTACAAGTGTTCATTATATTGATAACCCTACAGATGAAATATTAAAAAGAGAATCTTGGCAGAATATAAATGCTATAAAGAATAAAGATGTATATTATATAGATTCGGGCTCATTGCCTACTCATAATATTGTAAATGCTTTAATTATGATGGCTAAATATGCTTATCCAGATGAATATAAAGACATTGATATAATTAGGAATTAATTCTAATGGTAAAAAAGATTATAATAATTTTAATATTAGTTATTATTTCTACTATATTATCAATATGTATTGGAAGTATATTTATATCGCCTAAAGAAATAGGAGCTATATTATTATATAAGTTTTTTAATATTGAAATTATTAATATAGATAAAATAAATGCAGATATAATTAATATCAGGCTTCAGCATTCTATATTATCATTATTTGTAGGTGCTTCATTATCAATTACCGGAGTAGTTATACAATCTATACTTAGAAACCCTTTAGCTTCGGCATACAATTTAGGTATATCATCAGGTGCCGGTCTTGGAGCTGCTTTGCTTATAGTCATGCATATATCTTTTAATCAGTATTTTTTTATAGGTATATCTATGATATTTGCATTCATTACCATCATATTTATATTGTTTATATCTAATAGAATAGATAAATATATGAGCAATAATTCCATAATATTAGCAGGTATAGTAATATCATTATTTTTAAATTCTGTAATGAGTTTTTTATCTTATATGTTCCCTAAATATTCCAATCAAATAATACTATGGCAGCTTGGAAGTTTATTTGTGAGAAATAAATTAGATATTTTAATTATAATTTTTATAACTATAGTATTTTTATTGGTTCTTATGAAATATTCAAGCGTATTAGATATAATGACTTTTGGAGATGAAACAAGTTTATCTCTTGGTATAGATGTTAAAAAGATGAGGGTATTTTTTATATTGATTTCATCATTTATTACAGCAGTTTTAGTGGCATTTACTGGTATAATAGGTTTTGTTGATCTTGTATCTCCTCATATAGCTAGAAAAATGTTCGGTGCTAAGCATATAATCGTTTTTCCTATGGCTGCTTTAATAGGAGGACTGCTTTTAAATATTTCAGATATATTTTCAAGAATAATAGTTCAAGGTTCTAATATACCAATAGGAATTGTTACTGCTGTGATAGGAGCTCCTTTCTTTTTATATGTATTTATTTCAAATAAAAATATGAAAGGAATTAATTGATATATGAATAAAATGCTTGAAGTTAAGAATTTATCATTACATTATGCCAGCAGAAAAGATGTATTAAAAAATATATCATTTGAAGTATGTCATAATGAAAGTTTATGTATTATAGGCCCTAATGGATGCGGTAAAAGTACTTTGCTTAAATCATTATGTAAAATAATAGATTTTGAAGGTGAAATACTTATTAATAATGAAAATATAAGAAAAATAGATACATACAAAACTATAGCTATGATGAGCCAAATGTCAACAATTTATTTCGGTTATAGTGTTTATGATACTATAATGATGGGTAGATATTCTAGCTATAAGGATAAATTATTTTCTATGCCTAATAAAGAAGATAAAGAATTTGTTATTCATTATATGGAAAAATTGAAAATAATGCATTTAAAAGATAAATTAATTACAGAACTTTCAGGCGGTGAATTACAAAGAGTATTTTTAGCAAGGACTTTTGTTCAAAACCCTACTATCATATTAATGGACGAACCTACTAACCATTTGGATTTAAATAGTCAAATAGAATTAATTTATAATTTGAAAGAATGGGTAAAAAGTGATGTAAGATGTATTGTGGCAGTATTGCATGATATAAACGCTATGTTAAATTTTGCTGATAAATTATTGGTATTAAAAAATGGAACTTCTCAATATTTTGGAACTGTTAATGATTTCGATATTGCATTATTAAATGATATATACGATATAAATGTAGTTGAATACATGAAAAATTCTTTAAAAAGATGGTGATTTTATTATTTTGATGCATTTGTTTGAAAATTTCATAAATTTTGATTTTGTTTAATTATTTTCTTCTATTTAAAAGAAGTATAATTTGTATTAATAAAAAACTTGATTTATTATAATTTTTTTATTATAATATAACTGTATATTGAAGGAAATAGGTCAGAATCCTATACTAGCCCGTAGCCGTATTCAGTAGCGAACCCTAGTTAACCATTGTTGCCTATTAGAGGTGATGAGAAGGTAGGATGTAGAAAGCTGTAAGTCGGAATATTTCAATATATAGCTTATTTTCTGTCGAGGAGCATGGAATGGAATTCTTATTATAGCAATTTTTTCGTATAATTAATTCAAATACTATTCTAATTTGTTTAATTAAATCAATCAATTTATACATTGTTTCAAATTATTGAAATTTTTTTCATTTTTAAAAAAAATGATTTCTTTTTATTGACAACAGTATTGCGTTGTTTTATACTATATGTATAGCAATGGTCTGTTGTATATTTTTTGATTATCTGTTTATCCAAAATTAATCTTAATCATATAACTCATTGCCTATTATAAAAATAAATAAAATAACTATAAAAATATATATTTATTATTTTTAAGGAGGATTTTTTATATGAGTAAAGCGATAGAGTTTGTAGGTACTGCTATGGGTGATACTATAGGTCTTGTTATTGCTAATGTAGATAAAAGCGTATTAGAAAAAATGAATTTTGAAACAAAATACCGTTCTATTGGTATCATAGGCGGAAGAACAGGAGCAGGACCTCATATAATGGCTGCTGATGAAGCTGTAAAAGCTACTAACACTGAAATTGTTTCTATACAATTAGCACGTGATACAAAAGGCGGTGCTGGTCATGGAAACTTAATTATTTTTGGTTCAGACGATGTTTCTGATTCAAGACGTGCAGTTGAAGTTGCTTTAAAAGATTTAGACAGAACTTTCGGTGATGTTTATGGAAATGAAGCTGGACATATAGAACTTCAATATACTGCTAGAGCTAGCTATGCTTGTAATAAAGCATTTGGTGCTCCAATTGGAAAAGCTTTCGGTATTTGTGTTGGTGCTCCTGCTGCTATAGGTGTAGTTATGGCAGATACTGCAGTTAAAGCTGCTAATGTTGAAGTTGTTGGATATGCTTCTCCAGCAAATGGTACAAGTTTCTCAAACGAGGTTATATTACAAATATGTGGTGATTCTGGAGCAGTTAGACAAGCTATAATAGCTGCTAGAGAAATAGGTTGTGAATTATTGGGTACTTTAGGTGCTAAACCTAAAAATGATAGACCATCATATATAATTTAATTTAACTATTAGGAGAAGTTCATGAAATCTAAAAGATTTGAAATATTAAGAAATAGACCAGTCAATCAAGATGGTTTTGTTGGTGAATGGCCTGAAGTAGGTCTTGTAGCTATGGATGGACCTAATGATCCTAAGCCTAGTATTAAAATAGTAAATGGTAAAATAGTAGAATTAGATGGCAAAAAAGCAGAAGATTTTGACTTCATAGATACATTTATTGCCAATTACTCTATAAATATAGAAAATGCTGAAAAAGCTATGGCTATTGATTCTAAAAAAATAGCTTTAATGTTATGTGACCCTAATGTAACAAGAAGTGAAATCATTCCTATAACAACTTCAATAACTCCTGCTAAAATATCAGAAGTTATGAGCTGCATGAATGTTGTTGAAATGATGATGGCTTTACAAAAAATGAGAGCTAGAAAAACACCTTCAAATCAATGTCACGTTACTAATGTAAAAGATAATCCTATACAAATAGCAGCAGATGCGGCAGAAGCAGCTGTTAGAGGTTTCGATGAAGAAGAAACTACAGTAGGTATTGTACGTTATGCTCCTTTTAATGCTTTAGGCTTATTGGTAGGTGCTCAAGTAGGAAGACCTGGTATTCTTACTCAATGTTCATTAGAAGAAGCTACTGAATTGTTATTAGGTATGAGAGGTTTAACTTGTTATGCTGAAACAATTTCTGTATATGGTACTGAAAGAGTATTTACAGACGGAGATGATACTCCATATTCTAAAGCTTTCTTAGCATCATCTTATGCTTCACGCGGTTTGAAAATGCGTTTTACTTCTGGTACAGGAAGTGAAGTACAAATGGGATATGCTGAAGGTAAATCTATGTTGTACTTGGAAGCTAGATGTGTATTCATTACAAAAGGTGCCGGAGTACAAGGTTTACAAAATGGTTCTATAAGCTGTATAGGTGTTCCTGGCGGAGTTCCTAGCGGTATTAGAGCAGTTTTAGCTGAAAACTTAATTACTGAATGTTTAGACTTAGAGGTTGCTTCTGGTAATGACCAAACATTCTCACATTCAGATATAAGAAGAACAGCTAGAATGTTAATGCAATTCTTACCTGGTACAGACTTTATATTCTCTGGTTATAGTTCTACTCCTAACTATGATAACATGTTTGCAGGTTCTAACTTCGATGCTGAAGACTTCGATGATATTAACGTATTACAAAGAGACTTAAAAGTTGATGGCGGATTAAGACCAGTAAAAGAAGAAGAAATAGTAGCTGTTAGAAATAAAGCTGCTAGAGCTATGCAGGCTATATTTGCTGAATTAGGTTTCCCAGAAATTACTGATGAAGAAGTAGAAGCTGCAACTTATGCTCATGGTAGTAAAGATATGCCAGATAGAAATGTTGTAGAAGATTTAAAAGCAGCACAAAGCATCTTAACTAATGGAATAACAGGTTTAGATATAGTAAAAGCTTTATATAGAAAAGGTTTTGAAGATGTAGCTCAAAGCGTTTTGAATATGTTAAAACAACGTGTTGCAGGCGATTATTTACATACTTCAGCTATCATTGATAGAAATGGTTACGTTATTAGTGCCGTTAATGATGTTAATGATTATCATGGTCCTAGTACAGGTTATCAGATAAGTAAAGAACGTTGGGAAGAAATTAAAAATATTCCTAATGCTATTAGTCCAGATTCTATTTAAGGAGTAAGTAATGAATATAGATGAAAAAACTCTAAAATTGATAGTTAGTGAAGTTATAAAAAATCTTAATAATCAAAATAATAATACAACAACAACTAATAATAGTGTAAGTGCGAATCCTAATCCAAATGTTAGTTCTGATCACCAAGCTCCACCTCCGCTTCCTTTCAAAGAATTAGGTAAAGCTGAAGTTGGTAAAAATAAATCAGAAGTAGTAATAGGTATAGCTCCTTCATTTGGACTTCATCAAACTGAAACTATAGTACATATACCTCATGCTCAAGTATTAAGAGAATTGATAGCAGGAATAGAAGAAGAAGGTTTACAAGCTCGTATATTACGTTTCTTGCATACTTCAGATGTATCTTTCATAGCTAATGCAGCAGCAAAATACAGCGGTTCTGGAATAGGAATAGGCATACAATCTAAAGGTACAACAGTTATACACCAAAAAGATTTGTTGCCATTAAGTAATGTTGAATTATTCCCTCAGGCACCTCTTTTGGATTTACCTACTTTTAGAGCTATAGGTAAAAACGCTGCTAAATATGCTAAAGGTGAATCTCCAACTCCTGTACCAGTTCGTAATGATCAGATGGCTCGTCCTAAATACCAGGCAATTTCTGCTTTACTTCATATAAAAGAAACTGAACATGTTGTAGATAATGCTGATCCTATAGAACTATCAATTTCATTATAATAATTTGCAAGGAGATTAAAATATGGATGAACAACTTTTAGAAAAAATGATAAAAGAAATAGTTACAAATATTAATAATAGTAGTAATGCTGCAAGCGTTTCTAATAATATTAATGTTAGTGCTAAAGATTATCCTTTGGGTTATAATAGAAAGGATTTGATAAAGACTTCTACAGGAAAAAGTTTAGATGATATTACATTAGATGCTGTAATGAATGACAGAGTAGGTCCTAATGATGTACGTATTACAGCAGAAACTTTGGAATATCAAGCTAGAATAGCTGAATCTGTTGGCAGAAAAATATTTGCTATGAATTTGAGAAGAGCTGCAGAATTAACTAGAATTAGTGATGATAGAATACTTGAAATATATAATGCTTTAAGACCTTTCAGATCAACTAAAGCAGAATTACTTGCTATAGCAGATGAATTGGAAAATAAATATTCAGCTACAATATCTGCTTCTTTAGTAAGAGAGGCTGCTGAAGTTTATGAAAAGAGAGATCGTTTAAGAAGAAAATAATAAAAAAGTTAGCCGAAGCCAGCAAATAAATTCATTTATTTGCTGATTATAGGCTGACCAAGTAGGCACCTTTAAAGGTGGGCTAGTATAGCAACAATAAAATAAAAAAGCGAGCCGAAGCCGGTAAATAAATTTATTTGCTGATTATAGGCTGACCAAGTAGGCACTTTTAAAGGCGGGCAAGTAAGCAACAATAGGAAATGTCAATGAAATATATTGCTGGAATAGATATAGGAAATTCTACCACAGAAATTGCCGTTGCTAGAATTAGTGATAATAATGATGTAGAATTTGTATCTAGTGATTTAGTATTTACTACAGGTATAAAAGGTACTTTTTCTAATAAGCATGGTATTTTTGGTGTATTGAAAAAGAGTTTGGATAAAGTTAATCTTACTATAGAGGATATATCTCTAATAAGAATAAATGAGGCCACACCAGTAATAGGTGATGTTGCAATGGAAACTATAACAGAAACTGTTGTAACAGAATCTACTATGATAGGGCATAACCCAAAAACACCAGGTGGATCAGGAATAGGTATTGGTGTAAGTGTATATTATGACAATATTTCCAAAGTTAATAAAGGTGAAGATGTAATAATAGTTGTTCCTAACAGTATAGATTTCAAAGATATTGCCAATTCTGTTAATGATGCTATATCAAGAGGTGTCAATGTTAATGGGCTTATTTTACAGAAAGATGATGGAGTTCTTGTACAAAATAGAATCAATAAGAATATTCCTATAGTTGATGAAGTTATGCTTATAGATAAAGTTCCTATTGGTATGCTTTGTGCACTTGAAGTTGCACTTCCTGGTAAAGTAATAGAAACATTATCTAATCCTTATGGTATAGCAACAGTATTTAATTTATCACCAGAGGAAACTCAATCTGTAGTACCTATAGCCAGAGCATTAATAGGAAACCGTTCTGCAGTTGTAATAAAAACTCCTGAAGGAAATGTTAAAGAAAGGAGAATTCCTGCTGGTAAATTAAAAATAATAGATTCTAAAAGAAGTTTAGAAGTAGATATAGAAGCAGGTGCTGAAAAGATTATGTCTACTATGAATAAGGCTTCAGATATAGAAGATATTATTGGTGAGTCTGGAACAAATATCGGCGGTATGATAGAGAAAGTTAGACAAACTATGGCCAAACTTACGAATAAAAGTAAAGATGATATAAAAATTAAAGATTTATTAGCTGTAGATACTTTTGTTCCTAGAAGTGTAAAAGGCGGTCTTGCTAATGAGTTTTCTATGGAAAGTGCCGTTGGTATAGCAAGTATGGTAAAATCTGATAGATTGCAGATGGAAATAATTGCTGATGAGCTTAAAAAAGATTTAAATGTAAATGTAGAAATAGGCGGAGTTGAAGCTGATATGGCAATATTAGGTGCTTTAACTACACCAGGTTCTTCATCTCCTTTAGCTATAATAGATATGGGTGCCGGCAGTACAGATGCTTCTTTAATAGATAAAGATGGTAAAATATCTTATACGCATTTAGCTGGTGCTGGTAATATGGTTACTCTTTTAATAAACTCTGAATTAGGTTTAGATGATCTTGAAATGGCTGAAAGAATAAAAAAATATCCTCTAGCTAAAGTTGAAAGTATCTTTCATATAAGGCATGAAGATGGTACAGTTCAATTCTTTAAAGAACCATTAGACCCTAAATTATTTGCTAGAGTTATAGTTATTGAGGAGAATAATTTTGTACCTATAGATTCTGATATACCATTGGAAAAAATAAGAATGGTAAGAAGAACAGCTAAAGAAAAAGTATTTGTATTTAATTCTATAAGAGCATTAGAAACAGTTAGTTCTACAGGCAATATAAGAGATATACCTTTTGTAGTATTGGTTGGAGGTTCTTCATTAGATTTTGAAATACCTCAAATGGTTATGGACGCTTTATCACATTATAAAATAGTTGCTGGTAGAGGTAACATAAGAGGAAAAGAAGGTCCTAGAAATGCAGTTGCTACAGGACTTATATTAGACTATGCTAGGAGAAGGAATAGCTGATATGGATATACCATCTATTATTGTATATGATTTGGGTAATGTTAATCCAATATTAATGGAACAGGTTTTATATGGAATAGAAGAAGAAGGAATTCCATATATGGTTGAGAAAAAATCTGGAGATGGTTATAGTAATGTAAAAGAGGCATCTTATAAAGCAGCTATTAGTTCACAATTATCTGTTGGCATAGCTGTTAATGATGAAAATATAGCGGTGCATTATGCTAATTTAGATGAAAATAAACCTTTATTTTTGTATCCTATTAAATCAATGAATATACAAAATGTAAGGAATATTGGAGCTAATTCAGCAAGACTTGTTAAAGGAATTTATTTTATATTAGATGATTAAGTATTTAAGGAAGATTTATGTCAAAAGAATTTAATTTAAATGATGCTTTTGTTATTGCTATGAGTGCTATAAAAAAAGCAAATGATATAAAAGTTGATGTCTCTATTTCTATAGTAAATAGTCATGGAGAAGAAATTTTCTTCTGTAAAATGGATAATGCTTTAAAGATAAGCGAGAAATTAGCTTTTAAAAAGGCTTCAAGCAGTGTATTGTTAAGAGTACCTACTTCTGAAATAAAAAAACTTGTTGATGATAGTTTATGCGGATTAGATACTGCATTAGCTGGAGAAATAGTTTTGTTTGGAGGTGGAATTCCTATTTTTAGAGAAGGTGAAATGGTAGGTGCTATAGGAGTTAGCGGAGGAGCTGTAGAAGAAGATATGCTTATAGCTAAATCTGGTATAGAAGCACTTGATAAATAAATTATTTATGGAGATGTAATATGGATGAAAAATTGATAGAATCTATAGTTAGAGAAGTTACTAAAAGCATAAATATGATGAAAGACAATAGCAGTACTTCAGATGTATTTGGTGTATTTAATAGTATGAAGGAAGCTATTGATTATGCCAGTGAAGCACAGAAAAAGTTTTTATGTTCTAGTTTATCTCAAAGAAAGAAAATAGTTGATTCTATAAGAAATAAATTAAGACCTCTTGTAAAAGAAATGTCAGTTATGGCAGTTGAAGAAAGCAAGATGGGAAGAGTAGAGGATAAAATAAATAAAAATACATTGGCTATAGAAAGAGCTACAGGTGTTGAAGATTTAGTTACTGGTGCTTTGACTGGTGATGACGGACTTAGTTTATTGGAATTTTCTCCATTCGGCGTAATAGGAGCAATAACTCCAGTTACAAATCCTACAGAAACTATAATATGTAATAGTATTAATATGCTTTCAGCAGGAAATAGTGTTGTTTTCAGTCCGCATCCTAGTGCTATAAAAGTATCAAATTGGCTTGTTGGAAAAATCAATGAGGCAATAATAGAGGCAGGCGGCGAAAGAAATTTGGTAGTTACAATTTCTAAAACAACTGTAGAAGAAGTTGACTACATGATGAGCAGTCCTAAAATTAATGCATTATGTATTACAGGCGGTATGCCTATAGTTATAAAAGGTCTTAAAAGCGGAAAGAAAACTATAGGTGCTGGTGCTGGTAACCCTCCAGTTATAGTTGATGAAACTGCTGATATAGAACAGGCTGCTGCTGATATAGTTGCTGGTGCCTCTCTTGATAATAATATGCCTTGTATAGCTGAAAAAGAAGTTTTAGCAGTAGATTCTATATTTGATTATTTGATGTTCAATATGGAAAAGAATAATGCTTTTAAAATTTCTAAAAAAGAGGATATGATTAAATTAGAAAAAGCTCTTATAAATGAAAATGGTTCTATTAATAAAAAATTTGTAGGTAAGAATGCTAAATATATACTAGACACTTTAGGTATAGAATGTTCTTATGATCCTAGACTTATAATAATGGAAACTCATAAGGAGCATCCTTTTGCAGTTGAAGAACTTATGATGCCTGTTTTACCTTTAATCAGATGTAAAGATTTTGATGAGGCTTTGGATTTGGCTGTGAAATTAGAAAATGGATGCAGACATACTGCAGCTATGCATTCAAAAAATATTGACAGATTAACTATAGCTCCAAGAAGATTGCAAACAACTATTTTCGTAAAAAATGCTCCTTCTTATGCTGGTATAGGTTTAGGCGGAGAAGGATATGCTAGTTTTACATTGGCAAGCAGCACAGGAGATGGTATAACAAGTACAGTAACTTTCACAAGAAAGAGAAGATGTGTATTGAAAAATGGATTATTTGTTAGATAAATAATCATATTTGTATATACTTAATATAAAAGAGGATTTTAATTATATGAAATATGCTATAGGCATGATAGAAACTTATGGTCATACTGCTGCTACAGAGGCTTTAGATTCTGCATTTAAAGCTAGTAATATATTTCTTCCTTCTTTAAGTCATATAGGCGGAGGTATAGTTACAGTTGTATTTTTTGGAGATGTAGCTGCTGTTAGAGTTGCAGTTGATTGCGGAGTGGCAGCTGCTGAAAAGGTTGGAAAAGTTTTGGCTAGTCATGTTATAGCTAGATTAGATGAACAGGTTATTAGCTCAGTTTTAGGATATAAAGATTTTGATAATAATCTATCTTCTAATGATAATAATAAAAAAGATATTGATAATTCTTCAGATGATAATAAATACAATAATGCTTTAGTTTTAGATATTGAAAATACTGAAAATAAAAAGCTAGATGATACTGAAAATTCTAAAGACAATAATGCTTTAGTTTCAGATAATGAAAATGCTGAAGATAAAAAATCAGATATTTCTGAAAATGTTAAAGATGATAATGTTTTAGTTTCAGATATTGAAAATGCTGAAAATAAAAAGCTAGATGACACTGAAAATTCTAAAGACAATAATACTTTAGTTTCAGATAATGGAAATACTGAAGATAAAAAATCAGATGATACTGAAAATATAGTTAATAATAATTCTATAATTTTAGATAGTTCAAATAATGAAGACGCTACAGGAGAAAATACAACTCCTAATGTGCCTAAAAAAAGAACAAAAAGAAAAAAGAAAAATAATGATGATTCTAGTAATCAATAAAAATAATAAAAAAATTTGGAGGTAACACAATATGGCAAGTTCAATGGCTTTAGGAATGATAGAAACAAAAGGTTTAGTATCAGCAATAGAGGCAGCTGATGCTATGGTAAAAGCAGCTAATGTTAATCTAGTAGGAAAAACATTAATTGGCGGCGGTTTGGTAACAATAATGGTAAGAGGCGATGTAGGCGCAGTAAAAGCAGCAACAGATGCAGGAGCAGCAGCAGCCGCAAAAGTAGGCGAGCTAATAAGCGTACATGTTATACCAAGACCACATGAAGAAGTTGAAAGTATTTTGAAATAATTAATTATTGGAGGTAAATACTATGGCAAGTTCAATGGCTTTAGGAATGATAGAAACAAAAGGTTTGGTATCAGCAATAGAAGCAGCTGATGCTATGGTAAAAGCAGCTAATGTTAATCTAGTAGGAAAAACATTAGTAGGCGGCGGATTAGTAACAATAATGGTAAGAGGCGATGTAGGAGCAGTAAAAGCAGCCACAGATGCCGGAGCAGCAGCAGCCGCAAAAGTAGGCGAATTAATAAGCGTACATGTAATACCAAGACCACATGAAGAAGTTGAAAGTATTTTGAAATAATTAACTATTGGAGGTAAATGCTATGGCAAGTTCAATGGCTTTAGGAATGATAGAAACAAAAGGTTTGGTATCAGCAATAGAGGCAGCTGATGCTATGGTAAAAGCAGCTAATGTTAATCTAGTAGGAAAAACATTAGTAGGCGGCGGATTAGTAACAATAATGGTAAGAGGCGATGTAGGCGCAGTAAAAGCAGCTACAGATGCCGGAGCAGCAGCAGCCGCAAAAGTAGGCGAATTAATAAGCGTACATGTAATACCAAGACCACATGAAGAAGTTGAAACTATATTACCTAATCCTCCAGTTAATAATGGTGATAAAGAACAACAACAATAATATAATATAGGGTTACTATGGAAGTTTTAACAGAGCAAATGTTGAGGAGTGAAATACTCAATAAAGATGTATCAGAGTATTTTATAGAGGAAGGTGTATTTGTAACTCCTTCTGCTAAAGAATATCTAGCTTCTCGCAAAATAGAACTTAAAATAAAGCCTAAAAACTGTAATAAAGGAAGTTCTACATCTAATCCTAAGTCTTATGGTATAAGAGAAATAGAAAATATGGAATACTATATAGACTATGAAACGAATAAAAGATTAGATACTAAACCTGAAAATTATACTCATTTGTATAAAAATGTCTTGGTAGAAAAGAATCACCCAAGAATAATATTGAGAGGAAAATTGGATAGTTTGCTTTCTTTAATAGTAGATATTGAATATCAATTTAAAGAAAGACATGAAGACAAGTTAGTAGATTATTTGAAAAAATATCAAAAACTTGTGCATACAATATTATATTCTGAGGCGGCAAATAAAGGTTTAGAATTTGATACTATATTTGGATTAACTGAAGAAGAGATTAGAAAAATGTCTCATCACCCAAAAGAATATTTTGGATGTGATCATATTTTTGTTAATTGTGATATGCCTTTTACAGTGATAAAGCTTAATTTAATAAGGACTGCTGTTAGAGAAGTAGAGATAGTAGCGTATGAAGCTTTGAAAAGTGAAAGAGAAGACCTAATAAAATTATTAAATCGTATGAGCAGTGCTATTTATATATTAATGCTTATGGCACATACTGGTAAGGATATAACTAAATGAATGAACAATCACTTTTAATTAATGAAATATCTAATTCCATTAAATACGAACTTAGTAAAAGAAAGATTATTAAAGTAGAAATATCGGCAAGACATGTGCATTTATCGCAAAGTGATTTGGAGATATTATTCGGAAGTAATTATTCTTTAACTCCAAAAAGAGATCTTTCTCAGCCTGGACAATATTTAAGTGAAGAAAGAGTTAAACTTGTTGGTACTAAATCTGAAATGAATAATGTTGCAATATTGGGACCGGTAAGAAAGAATACTCAAGTTGAATTGTCTATATCTGATGCTAGAGCTTTAGGTGTTAAGGATATTACAATCAATGAATCTGGATATCTTCAAAATGCTGGAAGTATCACTATAGTTGGAAAGAATGGAAGTATAGAAGCTAAAAATTCTGTTATAGTTGCAAAAAGGCATATTCATTTAAGAGAAGAAGATGCTAGAGAATGGAATATAGAAAACGGTCAAATAGTAAAGGTGAAAGTTTATGGTATTAGGTCTTTAATATTTGATGAGGTTGTGGCAAGAGTTAGTAATAAATTTATGCCTGCTATGCATATAGACTTCGATGAGGCTAATGCTTGTGGTTTATTAAGTCAGGGTTATGGAGAAATCATTTTATGAGTTTTTCTTTTGAAAATGTTGATTTGCTTATAGATAAAACTACAGAATGCATAGAAAAAGTTAATGATTTTGACATAAATGATAAACTATATGTAGGTGTGGATTTAGGTACTGCATATATAGTATTAGTTGTTGTTGATTCTGCTGGTAATCCAATAGCAACTGAATTACAGTATGCGGAAGTTGTAAGAGATGGGCTAGTTGTTGATTATTCAAAAGCTTGCTCTATTGTGAGAGAATTAAAAGAAAAATTAGAAAATAGATTGGGTGTAGAACTTGTTAATGCAGCCATTGCTATGCCTCCGGGAGTTAATAATAAATCTGTGGCTACTCATAGATATGTTGCTGAAAGTGCAGGTTTTGAAGTTTTAAATGTTATAGAGGAACCAGAGGCAGCTAATAATATATTGAATATAAGTAATGGTGTCGTTGTAGATGTCGGCGGAGGAACAACAGGTATTGCTATATTTAGTGATGGAAAAATGGTATATACTGCTGATGAACCTACTGGCGGAACACATTTTACACTTACTATTGCCGGTAATTATGGCATAACTTTTAATGAAGCAGAAAATAAAAAGAAAGATAAAAATAATACAAAAGAAATATTTAGAATAGTTTTACCAGTAATACAAAAAGTTGGAAGCATTATTAATAAACATATAAAAGATTATAATGTTGATTTAATATGCTTAGTAGGCGGAACAGTATGTTTAGATGGATTTGAAAATGTTATTGAAAAAGAAACTAATATACAAACTATAAAACCTAAAAATCCGTTTTTAGTTACGCCTTTAGGTATAGCTATGAGTTTAATAAAAAAAGAAGAATAATATATTATAGGAAGTGTTATAATTTATGGACGATTTAACAATAAGAAAAATTGTACTAGAAGTTATTAATCAGTTAAATAACAAATGCATTGATTCTATATTTGTTTTATCTAATAATAATAACTTTTGTTTTCAAAATGAATTAGAAAATATGGGTTATAAATTATGCATATCTAATACTGCAGATAATATTAATTTTGAAGATTATTGTATGATCATAATTAATGATTTATCTATAGAGATACTTTCTTGTATATCTAATCTTTTGTATAAAAATGATAATATTTCTTTCATAATCAATGCTTTATTATCGGGTAAAAAAGTTATAGCATTAAAAAATACTGATAAATTTGATACTTATAAAAAAACTGCTTCAAATCCATTATTTTCTAAATTATTAGAATTTGAAAATACAGCAAAATCTTATGGACTATCAATAGTAGAAACTAAAGATTTCTTATCAAGTTTTTGTAAAAAAAATGATAGTGAAGTTATAAATAAATCTGATTGTTTTGATTTCACTAGCAAGAAAATTATTACTAAATGTGATATAATTGACATTGTTAATAATTATTCAAGTATTAAAGTTAATCGTAATGTTATTATTACACCGCTTGTTATGGATTATATTAAAGATAATAAAATAAATATTCTATATGAATAAAAAGGAATTATTAGATGGTATTAGCAAAAGTAATAGGTAGTGTATGGGCTACAAAAAAAGAAGAAGCATTATCTGGAAGCAAACTTTTAATAGCTAGAGTTTTTGAACCAGATACTAATAAAGAATTAGATATTATTGTAGCTTGTGATTATATAGGTGCTGGTATTGGAGATATTGTCATTATCACTTCCGGCAGTGGGGCAAGAAATGCTCAGGGTGATAAAGAGATGCTTCCAATAGATGCAGTTATCGTTGGTATAGTAGATCAAGTAGATTTAAATAAATAAAAAATGAAGGTTTTATATGAGCTTGAAAGAAAAAATATATAATGCTGGTATTGTAGGTGCTGGCGGAGCAGGTTTTCCGTCACATATAAAATTACCTGAAAAAGTAGAATATTTAATTGCTAACGCAGCAGAATGCGAACCGCTTTTAAAAACGGATCAATTCTTAATGCTTAAATATGCTGAAAAGATAGTTAAAGCATTAGCTATTATAGGTAAGGAAATATCAGCAGAGCATATCATTATAGGTACTAAGAAGAAATATACAAAACAAATAGAAGCCTTATCTGATGCTATAAAAAAAGAAAATGCTCCTATAGAAATAAAGGCATTCAAAAGTTTTTATCCTTTAGGTGATGAACAAACATTAGTTTATAATATAACTAAGAGAGTTATTAAGGCAGGCGGAATACCATTAGAAGTTGGATGTGTAGTATTCAATGTTGCTACTTTATGCAATATTTATGATAGTTTAAGTGATATTCCTGTTACTTCAAAATATATGTCTATATTAGGTGAAGTTGACAATCCTTCTATTGTTAAAGCTCCTATTGGTGCTAATTTGAGAGAAATTTTATATCAAGCTGGTGTAAAAGATGATAATAAATATGTGATAGTTGGCGGCCCTATGATGGGAAGATATTATCCTATATCTCAAACTAATAATCTTTCTGTTAAAAAAACTACTGGTGCTTTAATAGTTATAGATGAAGATCATTATTTAGTAAAAAAGAAAAATATCAATTATTCTAAAATTGTTGCTTTAGCAAAATGTTCATGCATACAATGTACAGCTTGTTCTTCTTTATGCCCTAGAAATTTAATGGGACATAAAATCAATCCTCATTTAGTTATGCGTTCAGTTGCTTTTGCAGATTTAGACAATATAGAAAATAATACTGAACAGGTTTTAGATAAACTTAAAGAAGCTCATTTCTGTTGTGAATGCGGTATATGTGAACTTTATTCTTGTCCTATGGGTATAAATCCTTCAAGCATGAATATATATGTTAAGTCGCTTTTAAGAAAGGCTAATATAAAGCCTGATAGAGGTGCAAAAGATTATGGTGTAAATTCTGCTATTGAATATAGGAGAGTATCAACTAACAGATTAACTACAATTTTGGGTTTAGATAAATATTCCCATGTTGAAGTTAATATGGATAATCCAAAAGAAATAAATGTTTCAAAGGTATCTATAGAATTAAGACAGCATATAGGAATGCCTGCTGAACCTGTAGTTAAAATTGGAGATTCAGTTACAGAAGGACAAATTATAGCTTCAGTGCCAATGGATAAAGTTGGTGCTAATATACATTCTAGTATAAATGGTATAGTAGAATCTATTGATACTGAAAAAATAGTTATAAATGGGGAGAATATTAAATGAAATCTATAGGAATGATAGAATTGAATAGTATAGCTAAAGGTATATTAGCTACAGATCATATAGGAAAAGCAGCTAATGTGAAAATTTTAAGATCTCATTCTGTATGCCCTGGAAAATATATTGTAATATTTAGCGGAGATGTTGGAGCTGTAGAAGCATCTAAGAATGCAGGTGTTCAAATAGGCGGTTCTTCAGTAATTAATTCTTTTATAATAGCAAATGTACATGAGAGTGTAATAGATGCTATTAATGGTACTTTAGAAGATTTTCCAAGAGAGGCTATTGGTGTTATAGAATATTTCTCTATATCTTCTGCTGTACAGGGTGCTGATGATGCTGCTAAGGCTAGTAATGTTACGCTTGTTAATGTAAGACTTGGTTTTGCTATAGGCGGAAAATCATATATAACATTAACAGGTAAAGTTAGTGCTGTAGAGGAGGCTGTTAAGGCTGGTGTTAAAAAGGCTCAAGATGATGGACTTGTAGTTGATTATTGTGTATTGCCTTCTCCTATAGATGAATTATATAATTCTATTTTATAATTTTAGGGGTGTGTATTTATGAATAAAAATAAAATAGTTTATAATACTCAAAATATTTGCGAGCTTATAAAAGATAAACAAGATGTTATATATCTTGATTCTAATGCTATACTTACTCCAAGTGCTATGGATATAGTTAAATCAAAGGGAATAAAAATAGTATATAAAAAAGATAATGATGAGGCTTCTTGCAATTGCTGCTGTGGTGATAGTAATGATTCTAATGAGATTGTTAAGCAGACAATAAATATTTTAGTAAATAAATGTCATATAACTGATGAGAAAATAATTAAAAAAGTTATTATTGAAGTTTTGAAAAGAGTTAATTTATAAAATTTTTTTAATGGAAAATTTAAATTTATCTATTGGTATAATAGAAACTACAGGATATGTTGCTACGGTTAGTGCTTTAGATACTCTTTTGAATGCTTCTAATGTTGAAGTAATAGATAAAGAATTGATAGGTGCTGGTATTGTTGTTATAATAATAGCAGGAAGCATATCTAATATAAAAGAGGCAGTAAAAAGTGCTGAGATGTCTATAGAAAAATTGAATAGTAAATGCAGGCACACTATTATTGCAAAACCGCATGATGATGTATGGAAGATTATACCTTGATTAATAAAGGAGTTACTTTTATGGAAGAAAATAATGTTCAATCACTTGTAAATAAAGTTATTTGCGATTTTTTGCATACAGGAACTGCTTCTGGATATAAAGAAGAAAATAATACAGCATCAAATACTAAAAATACATTATTAAAAAAATCTATTTCTGATATTGATTCTAATAAAATAAAAACAGACATTAATGATAAAGTATACATGACAGATATTTTTAATTCTGGAGAAACATGCAGATTAAAATCTTATCTTATGGAATTAAATGATACAGATATTCAATGCAAACTTAATTGTGAAGAAGTGTATGTTATTTTGGAAGGTACTTTAATAGTTAATAAGGATAATAAGAAAATCGAAGCTAAACAAGGTGATATTGTATCAGCACATAGTGGAGATTGTATTATATTTTCTACTCCTTTTTACGCTAAATTTTTACGTATTGTTTATTCAAATGATTCATCAAAATAAATTTTTAGTATATACCTAAACAACTATATTTTGTCAAAAATAAATTTATATTTTTGTTTTTATATCTGGCTTTGCCACAGACCCCAGTTCTTTTACCGAGTAGGTACCTTTCGGTATTGGTATAAAAGAACCTATATCCTCGACAGGCTCGAATACGCTTCGCGAACAACTGCATTTTTACTCCAAATCTAGGTTATACCCTACATTTAATATATATATTTTTTAATATAAAGTTCTAGCAATTGCGTTTTTTGCAACTTTTTGCGGCGGGAAAAAGTTGAATAAAAAAATTGACAAAGTTAAAAATTTT
>NZ_JAWLQI010000043.1:0-28609 GCF_036997785.1 Brachyspira pulli | reverse complement strand
GAAAATTGACAAAATATAGTTGTTTAGGTATATACTAAGAATTTTTAACTTTGTCAATTTTTTATTGTTCTTTTTCCCGCCGCACGCCACAGGCGGACAGCGTCAAAGAACCAAAAAGTGCAAGTGTAAAAATTAGTACTAAATCATACTAAAAATGTCTTACATGTAATATAATTTATTAAATTAAAGCCCAAATGTAGCCTTTTTGCTTCTTTGGGGCACAAAAAGAAGTGGGGTCTGGGGCAAAGCCCCAGATATAAAATTAAAAATATAAATTTATTTTTGACAAAATATAGTTGTTTAGGTATATACTAAAAATTTTTAAGTTTGTCAATATTTATCTTTTTTATTTTATTGTTTATGGTGGCTTTGCCCACCGCTCTGCGTGCTTATGCAACACCCAGTTCTTTTTGTGACCAAAAGAACCTATATCCTCGACAGGCTCGGATACGCTTCGCGAAAGACTGCATTTTTAGTCAGAATATAGTTTTTATCTTAATATTTAAATAAAACTTAATAATATTTTATATTATTAATAAATAAAAATTACATTCATGAATAACTCAAAATTGACAAAATATAGTTGTTTAGTTATATACTTATAAAAATTGAATATAAAAATGAACAGTATTTAATTATTATATAAAGAAGATAATATTTTATTGTCTTAATGATAATTGACTTTGATATTTAATATTGTATTATATAAATATAATTATTTTAAGGATATAAAAATGATTTTTGATTATAAAGGTATAACTAATAAAAATAAAGATTTAATATTCATTGCTGGCCCTTGTGTAATAGAAAGTGAAGAAATGACAATGACTATAGCAAAGAAATTAAAAGAAATAAAAGATAAATTAAATATACAATTAGTTTTAAAAGGCAGTTTTGATAAAGCTAATAGAACTTCTCTTTCATCTTTTAGAGGTTTAGGAATGAAAGAAGGACTTGAAATACTTCAAAATGCCGGAAAGGAATTTAATCTTCCTACTTTAACAGATATACATGTTCCAACAGATGCAGAAGAAGTTGCAAAGTATGTTGACTTTTTACAGATTCCAGCTTTTTTATGCAGACAAACAGATATGCTTAGAGCAGCATGCGAAACAGGAAAAGCTGTTAATGTTAAGAAAGGTCAGTTTATAAGCGGTTATGATTGTAAATACATAGCTGATAAATGTTCTGATGCTATTAATGAAAAAAGACTCTTTTTATGTGAAAGAGGTACTATGTTTGGTTATGGTAATTTGATTGTAGATATGAAAAATTTGGAGATAATGAAAAATTATGCTCCTGTTATGTATGATGCTACTCATTCACTTCAAATGCCTTCTGCTAATAATGGACAGTCTGGAGGAGCTAGAGAATTTATACCTGCTATATTGAAATCTGCTGTTGCTTTGGGAATAGACGCTGTATTTATGGAGGTGCATCCTAATCCTGATAAAAGCCCTTCAGATTCTAGAACTATATTTGATTTGAATAAGGTTGAGGAATTGTGGACTCAGGTTATAAAGATTAATGATTTAGTTAAGAGTTTGTAATTAATGTATACAATTTATTGTTAACTTTATTGAATATAATATGTTCTGTTTAAATTAAATACGTTTTGCCAGATTTGGTATATACTGAAAATTTTTAAGTTTGTCATTTTTTTATTCAACTTTTTCCCGCCGTAAAAAGTTGCTTATATCCTCGACAAGCTCGGATACGCTTCGCGAAAGTGCAATTATAAAATTAGTACTAAATCATACTAAAATTGTTTTACATGTAAGATAGGTTATTAATTTGAGCTAAAATATAGTCCTTCGCCGAAGGCGGGCTGTGCCTGCTTCTTTGGGTCACGCCAAAGGCACTCCCTTCGGTCGCAAAAGAAGTGGGGGTGTTACGAAGTACGCAGAGCGGTGGGGCTAGTCCCCACAAACAATAAAATTAAAAAAACTAAAATTGACAAAATCTAATTTTTTAGGTATATACTGAAAATTTTTAGGTTTGTCAACTGATGCACTTTATATAGAATTATCTACTTTTTTGCCGCACACGCTCTGCGGACTTCGTCAAAGTAGCAAAAAACGCAATTGCTAGAACTTTATATTTTAAGAATATGTATTAAATATGGGTAATACCCTTGTTTTAGGTACACCTTGCCGCAGGCACGCAGAGCGAACGAATAATTTTAGGGATTAAAAAAATATATTTCCTAAAATTATTAGCGTCTGCTAAATTTATTTAGCAGAGCCCTATAGTGAATAATTTTAGGAATTTAAAAAATATATTTCCTAAAATTATTAGCGTCTGCTAAATTTATTTAGCAGAGCCCTAGAGCGAATAATTTTATGAATTTTAAAAATATATTTCCTAAAATTATAATTGTCTGCTAAATTTATTTGGCAGAGCCCTAGAGCGAATAATTTTAGGAATTTTAAAAATATATTTCCTAAAATTATGAGCGTCTGCTAAATTTATTTAGCAGAGCCATATAGTGAATAATTTTAGGAATTTTAAATAGGAGAAAATTAATTAAAATATGAAAAAGATAGTTATTATACTTGCTTCAAGATTAGGTTCTACAAGACTTCCGCAAAAAGCATTAAAAAAAATGGCTGATTGTGATAGTATGCTTGAGCTTATTATTAAAAGATTAAGAAGTTCTAAAAGAGCTAATGATGTAGTTGTGGCTACAGAAGAAAAATCTTATGAAGCATTTAAAAATATATTTGATAAATTACAATGCAATTATTTTATAGGAAGCGAAGAAGATGTTCTTGACAGATATACTAAAGCAGCTGAAAAATTTAATGCTGATATAGTTGTACGTGCCACCGGAGATAATCCTTTAGTTAGTGTTAAGGCTTTGGATATGATCATTGATTATCATATAGAAAATAATGCTGATTTAAGCCATTATGATTTACTTCCTTACGGCAGCGGAGTAGAGGTAATAAATTATGAAGCATTAAAAAAGGCTAATGATAGTTCTAAAGATAGTTTTGAACATGAACATATTACACAGTATCATTATAGAAATCCAGATAAATTCAAAATAGAAAATCCGAAAGTAGATGAGGAATTTGCTATGCCTGAATTAAGAACTACAGTTGATACCATAGATGATTATAATAATGTATGCAAAATCTTTGAAAAATATAATAATGATATATATGTTGATGTTGATACTATTATAAGCGATATAAGAAATGGAAAATAGTAAAATAGAGGATAAAGAAAATTGTTATTATGTTTATATAATACTTTGTGAAGATGATTCTTATTACACGGGTATTACTAACGATCTTATAAATAGATTCAATAAACATTCAAAGGGTAGGGGAGCTAATTATACTAAACTTAGAAAACCTTTAAAATTTTTGTCTGCTTGGAAGGTTGAAAATATTAGTATTGCTTTGAAAATAGAACATTATATAAAAAGTAAAAATAAAAAAATAAAAATTTTATTCGTAAAAAATAATAGGCTTCTTAAAACTTATTATATTAGAGATATGAAAAAGAAAAATAAAGATTTCAATGATAATATAAGTATTAGAAGTTTAAGTAAAAAAAATATAGATCATATAAATAATATGCTTGTTATTGAATAGTTAAAAAAATGCATATAAAAATCAATAATATTTTTTATTAATTCTATTATATAATCATAAAATTAAATTAGTTAATATTTAGTTTATCTTTATTGTTTTTATTTTATAATTTCCTTTATATACATTTTATAATTGTATAGTATAAAAACGCTCGCCGTGTGGCTTCCCTTACCGCATTGCTAACATTTAAGATAGTCCACTATAGGTGCTGTTTACTACTCGCCGTAGTGGCACCCCGCACGGAATTGCCAACCTTATAGACAGTCTGCTATACGTGCAGTTTATTACCTTTCATCACACATTTCAAAATCTACTCTGTTCCATATTTTCTTTGCGTATGCTACGTATAGAATGCGGTTAAAAATTAGAAATGAAATACTCAAGAAACACTATAATAATAAAAAGTTTTTTTGTCCCCCTTCGGGGAATGAGTTTAAAAACAGTGGGACGTATATACAATAAACTTCCTAAATTAGGAAAGTTTTCGTCCCCCCGACCGAAGGAAGTACCCTTGTGGTATTCGGGGAATGAGTTTAAAAACCCAAACCAGATGCATATAGCGAAGATCTCGAATATCACAGGTTTTCGTCCCCCCGACCGAAGGAAGTACCCTTGTGGTATTCGGGGAATGAGTTTAAAAACGAGTTGATTAACACTCGTACACGCCAAATAATAGGTATTGGTTTTCGTCCCCCCGACCGAAGGAAGTGCCCTTGTGGTATTCGGGGAATGAGTTTAAAAACTATCGAATTATCATAATTCTCCTGTCTTTTTAAATATCTATTGGTTTTCGTCCCCCTTCGGGGAATGAGTTTAAAAAACTTACATGATGACTTTGGGTCATGAAATAGGTCACATATTCTTGTTTTCGTCCCCTGCCGAAGGCACACAGCGTGCAGACTGAAAGGAGCCTACTCGGTCGCGGGGAATGAGTTTAAAAACTTAGACTCAATAGGCTTATTGGTAAGAGCTCATGCAATAGAGTTTTCATCCCCCCGACCGTAGGAAGTGCCCTTGTGGTATTCGGGGAATGAGTTTAAAAACAGGTAGAATTACACGAGAAGAAAAGAAACTTCTCAAAGATTCGTTTTCGTCCCCTGACCGTAGGGAACCTACTTGGCTTCGGGGAATGAGTTTAAAAACAATTGTCTTGGTAATAAATCTTCTTTCACCGTTGAAATAGACGGTTTTCGTCCCCTGACCGTAGGGAACCTACTTGGCTTCGGGGAATGAGTTTAAAAACCATCATTGGCTACAATATTGCCAATGATGAAATTGGTATGTTTTCGTCCCCCTTCGGGGAATGAGTTTAAAAACTAAATGCTGCGGCATTGAATTCTGGAGAGCCGAAAACGGGTTTTCGTCCCCTGACCGTAGGGAACCTACTTGGCTTCGGGGAATGAGTTTAAAAACTTGAGGCATGGAAAATTTCTTTTCCTAAGGCTAATATAATAAAGTTTTCGTCCCCCCGACCGAAGGAAGTACCCTTGTGGTATTCGGGGAATGAGTTTAAAAACTGGATTCCTAATGGACTTTTTAGTGCAGATGAATGTATCGAGTTTTCGTCCCCCTTCGGGGAATGAGTTTAAAAACTATTTTGTTTACAGATGATATAGAATTGAGAAAAACTGAGAGTTTTCGTCCCCCCGACCGAAGGAAGTACCCTTGTGGTATTCGGGGAATGAGTTTAAAAACAGGATTGACTTCTGATGGAAGTAGAAAGCTCACTAAATATGTTTTCGTCCCCCTTCGGGGAATGAGTTTAAAAACCCGTAATTTTTTCTTAAATTTTTTGTAAAAATTTAGTAATATTTCTTTACAATACGAGATTTTTAAACTAGTTTCTTCTTATATATGTTTTTAAACTCATTATGTAATTATCAATTCTCTTTGTAAATTCGCTTTACTTTCGCCCAGCTATGTAATTATCAAGCTGTTTTCTATGTAATTATCAAAAAATCACCCTCTCGTGCGAAATTGATATGTCAAAGAGCCGATGCATATATTATAGTACTTTTTACACCGTTTTTCAACTATTCCATAATATTAAATAATTTTCTAAAAAATTTTATTAAATAGTTTTCAAATATAACTATTATTTGACAATTATATTGTTTTGTTATATCATCAATTAATAAAAAATATATTAAAGGAATTATTATGTCTTCTTTAAATACTCAAATAAGAAAAGATATAGTAAGTATGGTTTATAATGCCAATTCAGGACATATAGGAGGTTCTTTATCATTGGTAGAAATAATGCATACACTATATTTTAAGATTATGAATATTGATCCTAAAAATCCCAAAATGGAAGGTAGGGATATACTTATAATGTCTAAAGGACATGCTTCTGCAGTTCTTTATTCTACATTAGCACATAGAGGCTATTTTTCAACAGATGAACTTTTAACTTACAGAAAATTAGGTTCAAGATTACAAGGACACCCTTCTAAAAAGAATTTAGAATGTATCGAAGCTTCAACAGGTTCTCTTGGTCAGGGAGTTTGTATAGCAGTTGGTGCAGCTTTGGGATATAAACTAGATAAAAAAGACGGAAAAATATTTGCTATAGCAGGAGACGGAGAAGCTCAGGAAGGTACTTTCTGGGAATCAGCTATGGCTGCTGCTAATTATAAATTGGATAATTATACACTTATAATAGATAATAATGGCTTACAAATAGACGGTAAGAATGAAGATGTTATGTGTCTTGGTGATTTGGAAGCTAAAATGAAAGCATTTGGTTTTGAAACTTATGTTGTTGACGGACATAATGAAAAAGAACTTGAAGAAGTATTTAGTAAAAAAGTTTCTGGAAAGCCAAAATGTGTAATTGCTAAAACAGTAAAAGGTAAAGGCGTTTCATTTATGGAAAATGCTGTAGGCTGGCATGGTAAGGCTCCAAGTAAGGAAGAATACGAAAAAGCTATGGAAGAGTTAAATAAACTTGATTAATAGTTAATGAATAATAATATCAAAATTAAGGAATAAACTTATGGAAAAAAAGGCAATAAGAAATGCTTATGGTGAGGCTTTGAAACGCCTTGGTGAAATAAATAAAAATGTTGTTGTTTTAGATGCTGACTTATCAGGTTCTACTATGACAAAAACTTTTAAATCTGCTTTCCCTGAGAGATTTTTTAATATGGGAATAGCTGAACAAGATATGATGGGTGCTGCTGCTGGACTTGCTATAGCTGGTAAAATACCTTTTGCTTCTACTTTTGCTATGTTTGGAGCAGGTAGAGCTTTTGAAATTATAAGAAACTCTATTTGTTATCCTAAACTTAATGTAAAAGTAGCTGTAACACATGCTGGTATATCAGTAGGTGAAGACGGTGCAAGCCATCAAAGCATTGAAGATATATCTATTATGCGTTCTATACCAAATATGACAGTAATAGTTCCTTGTGATGCTGTTGAAGCAGAAAAAGCAGTATTTGCAGCTGCTGAATTTAACGGCCCTTGTTATTTAAGAATGGCTAGACCTGCTACAAATATCATTACAAAAGAGGATACTCCTTTTACAATTGGTAAAGCTAATGTTTTAAGAGAAGGTAAAGATGTATGTGTATTTGCTACTGGAATATTAGTGGCAGAGGCTTTAGATGCTGCTGCAATGGCTGAAAAAGACGGTATATCTGTTACTGTTGTTAATATTCATACTATTAAACCTATAGACAGAGAAGTTGTTGTTGATATGGCTAAAAAACATAAAAAGCTTATTAGTATTGAAGAGCATTCTATTATAGGAGGACTTGGTTCTGCTATATCTGAAGTTTTAACTGATGAATATCCTTCTAAATTAATAAGACTTGGTATAAAAGATACTTTTGGCGAATCTGGTACAGTAGATGAGCTTATGAATAAATACGGACTTACTTCTAAAGCTCTTTATGAAGCTATAAAATAATAATTGATTTTATAAAAGTATAAAAAAGGAATGATATTAAAAACATATCATTCCTTTTTTATTGATTTTTGGATTTTTAATAATTATTCAATACTAGTTATTTTACCTGTTTTATTGTATTCTTCTAATAAGTCCTTTATATCACCTCTGCAGCTCCAACAGGTAATACCAGCTTTTGTACAATGCATAACTTCTTCAAGTGTTTTTAAATCTTTTTCTTTAATAGCTTTTATAACTTCTCCATATTTTATATTTTTACAAAAGCATAAAGTACTCTTTGCAGTTTTTTCAAACATAAAAATCTCCAAAATTATTAATAATGCATTGTTATTTTAACAGAATGGAGAATAAAATCAATACATTACAATTATTTTATATTTTAAAGAATTTACCAAAAGCAAACCATAATTGTAATGTTATTATACCGTATAATATTAAACATAATCCAAGAACAACACTAACATAAACAGCCCCAAGTATAGGATTGAATGTTAAAATAATACCAGCAATCAAAGTAAGAATTCCGCTTAATATAGAAAGTCCCCATTGACTGTAGCCTAGTTTCTTTAATTCTATAGAAGAAGATATAGCAACAACACCTCTTACTATTACAAAGAAAGCAACCATATAAGGTATAAATGCACCGCTTATTTGTAAATGAGATATTATTATAATACCACATATTGTTGATACAATACCATCTAATAGAATTAATGTTGAACCTGATTTATCTCTTAAGCTAAAGAAATAGAATATAGCACTTATTCCTGAGAATATTGTTAAAAATCCTATTATATAAGCTAACATTAATACTGTTTCTATCGGATTAAACAATGTAGCTATGCCAGATAATATTAATAATATACCAAAAATCAACCACAAAACTCTTCCTAATTTTCCCATAATCTAATTCCTTTTTTATAAAATTTTACTATAAAATCAATGATAATTAATGTTTTAAAAAAAGCAATATCAAATTATAATTTTAAATGAATTTTTATTTTATTATGATAATTATTTTTATAGTATAATTTCCGATAATATTTACGATGGATAACAATGAAGAATTAGAAATAGTGCATACACCCGTTATGCTTAAAGAGGTTTTAAGTTTTATACCAGAAAAATCAAAAATAGCTGTTGACGCCACATTAGGTGAGGGCGGTCACACAAAAGCTATGCTTGATTTAAATCTTGAAGTACATAGTTTTGAAAGAGATTCTAATATACTTGAAATAGCTAAAAAAAGATTGTCAGGATATGAGAAATTTCATTACTATAATAATACTTATGATAAAATGCTGGAAGAACTTTATGAAGCAGTAATAGGAAATGTTGATTTTATGCTGTATGATTTAGGTGTTTCATTATTCCATTTTAAAAAAGCTGAAAGAGGATTTTCATTCAAAGAAAATGTAATGCTTGATATGAGGCTTGGTATTAATGATAAAAGTGCATACGATGTTATTAATGGATACAGTGAAGAAGAATTAGAAAGAATATTTAGAGAGTATGGTGAAATTAATAATGCCAGAAAAATAGCTAAAATTATAATAAAAGAAAGAAATAAAAGAAAAATAGAAACATCTAAAGATTTAGAAAATATAATATTTCATAATACAGATAAATCACAAAGATACGGAAAAATTCACCCTGCGACTTTGGTTTTTCAGGCTATAAGAATAGAAGTTAATGATGAGCTTAATATATTAGAAAAATCTATACTAAATATACCAAATATATTAAATGATAATGGGGTAGTGGCTGTAATGAGTTATCATTCTTTGGAAGATAGGATAGTTAAGAAGTTTTTTAAGGAAAATGAGAAAACTAAGAATAAAGACGGCATATTTAAACTTCTAAATAATAAAGTGATAACTCCGACAAATGAAGAAATAAATTCTAACCCAGCAAGCAGAAGTGCTAAAATGAGAGTGGCACAGTTTATTAAAAATGGTAATGATGGAGAATAATATATGTCTAAAGTGCAAAATAGAACTCAAATAGATAAAGATATTACAACAGATGATAAGAAAACTTATTCGTTTGGATCTGTGTTTATTGTTATAATTTTATTTGTAATTATTATTAGCATATTTACTTTTGCTAGAAATGTTAAAGCTAATGAAATACTTAGAGAAATGTCAAGATTAGACAGGGAAATAGAAACTTTAGAGAAGGAAGTTAAAGTATTAAGTGCTGAAGAAGCAGAATATTCATCTCCAAATAGATTTATAGAAATGGCTATTATTAATGGATTTACATCTGTAACTGGCGATAATAATGATATATTATACTTAAAAATAGAGTCAGATAATAAAGAATTAAATAATGATGTTAAAGAAAACAATCAAGATACATCAAAATAAGTATTAAATATAATTAATTAGAATCAGAATATATTTTTAGATATTATTAATCTGCTGTGACATTCTTTTTTTCTCAATTTGTGCTATTAATGCCTTATCAAATTCTTTAGCACTATTGTATCCCATTTCTTCTTTTAGGCGTAGATTTTTAGCAGCAGTTTCTATTAAAATACATATATTTCTTCCGGAACGAACAGGTATTTTTAAGTATGGTACTTCTGTGTTTAAAATACTATAAGTTTTATCATATAGCCCAGTTCTTTCATATTGTTCATCATCTTTCCAATGTTCTAGTTCTATAATCAAATCTAATTTCTTTCTATTTCTAATAGCACTCATACCAGAAAGTCTTTCTATATTTACAACTCCTATACCTCTAACTTCCATAAAATGTCCGGTATATTCATTCTTTGTACCTATTATTCTTCCATCTCTTAATTTAGTAAATGCAACAATATCATCAGCTATTAATCTATGACCTTTAGAAATTAGTTCTAATGTAGCCTCACTTTTACCAACACCGCTTTTACCTAAAATAAGAATTCCTACACCAAATACTTCTACAAATCCGCCATGAATAGTGAAGGATTCAAGGAATTTTTCTTCTGCCAATGCTTCTATGCCAGTTATAAGGTCACATGTTTTTAATTCACTTATAATAACACAAATATTATTTTTTTTAGCAATTTCAATAAATGATTCTGGAGGTGTTATATTATATGTGAAGATACATATTGGAATTTTATAACTTAATAATTCTTCAAATATATCAATTTTATTTTCTTCATTAAGAGTAAGCACATAATTGGCTTCACCCTTACCAAATATTTGAATTCTTTCAAATGCAAAATCTTTAAAATATTTGAATAATGCCATACCAGGTCTATTTATATCTAGACTAAATATTTCATTTTCCATACCAGCTAAGCCGGTTAAACGTCTAATTTTTAAATAATTATTTCTATTTTCATTAAGTTCTAAGAATTCACTAACCTTTAATTTTGGCATTATATTTTCATTTCCTCTTTAGCAATAAGTTCCATTATTTCATCAGGTTTTTCAGCATTTATAAGTTTTTCTAAGAAATGCGGATTATCTCTAAGTATTTTAGCTATAGCAGTTAAAACTTTTAGATTCTCACTAGCAGAGTTTTTAGGAGCAAGAAGCATAAATACAGCAAATACTTTTTTCTTATCAACAGATTTGTAATTAATACCATTTTTGATAGTAGCAACACTAAGAACTATACTTTTTACAGCATCTGTTTTAGCATGAGGTATTGCAATACCGTTACCAACTCCAGTACTCATCAATTGTTCTCTTGCTATAATTGCATGCTCAGCTTCTTCTTTATTTATGAGCAAGCCGCAGCTATCTAACCTTTCAACCATTTTGGAGAGGAGATGCTCTTTATCCGTCTCCTGTACATCTATCATTATAGATTCTTTATTAATGTAATCTATCAAATTCATATATTATTTCCTCCAAAATGGTTATTATCTTAGTTAATTTTTTTGATTAAATATCAAACATTCTTATTAATACAAAAGAATTATCGGATTCTTTGTATAAAGCTTCTGCTTGTTCTGTTATACTGCTTATATAAACAACAAATTTTTTATCTGGATTATCAGTTAAATAGTTAACAGCTTCACTGACATTGTATTCTTTAATAAGGTAATTTTCACTCTTACTAGCATCAATATTATTGTCAGGTGTTACACTAACTTCATCTATGTTCCAGTATTCTTCATTATGATATATTTCTAATACTTTGTTGTCATCGCCTTTAAATAAAAATACAGGGAATTTTCCTATTTTAATGCTGTATAAATCATCGCCTTGTTTTATAGGTAAATAAGCCATATAAGGTCTTTTATCAGCATTAAAATGAAGTACTGCATCTAATTCATCTAAAGGTTTTTCATATATACCAACAGAAGTAATAGAATAAGCATCATCTTCATCATCTGTCTGTACGCTTTTATCTACTACAACTCTTTGACTTCTATCAATATTTCTTTCTTTGGATTTTCTTATTTCTCTTTCTATTTTTTGAAACATAGCATCTATTGCTACATATAAGTCTTTTTCTTTTTCTTTGTCATGGAATACTTTTTTACCAAAGGCAATAGTTCCTTGTACTGTATACTCCCCATGCATATAGTCACATATAATATTGGCGTCTATTATTCTGTCAGCATGAATTTTGATATTTTGCATCTTATTTGCTATATGTTGTCTAACATTTTTAGTAATTCTTACATTCTTTCCAATGATATTTTGATGCATAAAATCTCCTTTTATTTTATCTGTTTCTTGATGAAAAAATATTCATACTATTTCTGTATTTGGCTATTGTTCTTCTTGATATTTCAATGCCTTCACTTTTTAGTATTAATCTAATTTTCTCATCACTTAGCTTTGTTGGAGAGTTTTCTATAATTCTTTTTATAATTTCTTTAACACTTCTAGAACCAAGCCCGCCACTAATGGCCCTAGAGAAAAAATATTTTATAGAAAAAGTACCCCAAACTGTGTTAAGATATTTGCCGTTAGCTATTCTGCTTATTGTCGATTCGCTTAAATCAACTTCTAAGGACATATCTTTCAAAGTTAGCGGCTTTATAAACTCTTTTCCATATTCAAAGAAATCTATCTGAAACTTAAGCAAAGCTTCGCCTATCTTTAATAAAGTTTTTTTCCTTTCATTAGTAGCATTAATAAGGCTTTCAGCTTCTTTCTTTTTTTCTTTCAAAAAGTTTATGCTATCTTTACTTTTTTCTCTATCTAATAGTTTAATATATTTTTTGCTAATTTTCAAGGGGGAGATAAAAGTTTCATCTGTTTTTACAAGCCAAATTCCATTTTCTTTTAAAATAAATAATTCCGGAACTATATATTTTACAGTAGATGTATCATATTCTCTAGCGGGGTAGGGTTCTAATGTTTGTATTAATTTTAATGCTTTAATAATAGTATCTTTTTCTACGCCAATATTTGAAGCTATATAATCATAGTCTTTTTTTGATAATTTGTCTAAGTAATGCTCTACAATATTTATCGCTATATCATATATACTTAAATCTTTTTCTGTGCTTTCTTTTTTCTTTATGCGTAATTGTATAGCAAGACATTCATTAATATTTTTAGCTGCTACTCCATAAGGATCAAATGTTTTTATTATAGATACTATTTTTTCAACTTCTGATATAGATACATTTAATATATTAGATATTTCATCATTACTTATTGTAAGGTATCCATCTTGATTTATAAAACTGCATATTTGCTGAGCTAATTCTATTTCTTTTTTATTGTTAAAAGTTATTTCTATTTGGCTTTTTAAATGTGAAAATAAACTTTCTTTTCCGCTATCAACTGTATTTTCTATTATAGAATTAATATCTGCTGATGAAGAAGAAGATTTTGGAGAAGAAGATTTAAAATCATATTCCAGAAATGGATTATCTTCCATTGCTTTTTCTATTTTTTCTTTTAATTCAACAGCAGGAGCAGATATAACATCAAGCCAAATTCTAGTTTGATAATTCAGCCTTAAATCATTTTTTATAGCGGTTCTTAAAGATGTATTCGCTGATAAAGATGTATTATTAATCATAGAATCCTAAAGATAAATAATAAATCATTGTACTTATAAACCTAGGTGCTATATCAAAAGGAGATAGTAAATTTCCAAATCTGTTATGCTCACCAAGTTCATAGAATTTTATATTATCTATTACTAAATCTTCTTCATTAAGAACACAATTAATTTCACATGCTATATTTAATATATTATCTAATAAATAATAGCTGGCATATTCATTAAAATATTCTGCTTTAATATCTAATTCTTTTAATAATTTATCCATATATTTTAATGATATCTTTTTGCCTTTGAAAGATATTATAGCATTATTTTCTATATCGCTTTCTTGTATAATATTTCTTCCTAATTTTATTTGATCTATAGGCTGCATTATTTCATACAATTCTATTTGTTTTTTCCAAGTTTGATAGTATTCTTCATCACTATCAGCTGGGTGATATAATGAAATATAATACTTTATCTTTTGAGGAAGCTCGTATAAGTCTTCTTCTATAGAACTTAAAGAACCATCTTCCATATATCTGAAACAGTCTATTAAATGTCCATATTCATCATATACTCCCCATATAAATGCAAAAGTAAAGTATTGCATAATAGGGTTTTCAACAAATACTTCAAAAAATGTTTCATAATCCCATTTTCTGCCGTTGAACATAACTTTTTTTAGTTTTTCTTTTTGATAATTAATTATTGCATCTAAAGAATTACGAATATTAATTAAATCTTTTTTGGCATCAATAACACGTCTTTCATCATCGCCTTCTATAGCATCAGGCAATTCTTTTAATATTTTATGGTTGGTATTATCTATTATTTCTAAATAAGAATCACTTAATAATTGAAGTGTAAAGCTTTGTTTTCCATAGCGTATAGTCTTATTTCTTTCTATATTGAATCCTAAGCTAGGAAGTACTTTATCAAATAAATTATCAACAGGTATATTCAAGCATTCTGAAGCCTTTTTGAATGATTCCATAGCTGCACTTTTTAGCTTTTTGTTTTTTGACATATAAATAATATTATTTATTATCATTAAAGCAAATTTTTCACCATTCATAGCTATAGCAGGTATTATATATGATGCCAAAGATGATTGGAAATTATCATGCCAATATTCTATTTTATCATATAAGTTTACTATTTGATTATAGTCAGCATAAATACAATAAGGCAATATGATATTTTTTTGCTTTTCATCATTTCCATTATCTATCCAATATTTATATACATTTTCAAGTGTCTCTCTTAATGAATTCATATCAAATAAATCAACTATTTTATCTATGTCTTTTATTCTATAAGGCTCATCAAGAAGCATATACTCTAATAATATATATTTGATAACTTTTACTGGAACTTTTGTTTTTTTGTCTTTTCTTAATACAACATTCGATATTAAAGAATCATCTATAAAATCTATTAAATGTTCATAATCATCATCATAATAATCATCTATATATTGATTAACTTCTTCTATTGAATTAAATTTAAATCCTTTTCTGTTGTAATTCCATTTCTTTATTATATGTTTTAAACGGAATTGAACATCTTTTCTATAAGCATGTATACTGCTTTCTATATAATGTCTTGAATTGTACTCATCTTTTTCTATTAGATTTAAAACTGCATCTAATAATTCTTTATTTTTTAAATGAAGTACATAACAAAGTGCAGAATAATTAGTTAATCCTGCTTTGTCTTTTTTGTATAGAAGTTCTAAAAAGTCTATAAGAGCATAACTTTTATGAGAAACAGCTTTTAAAAATTGCTTATCATGGAACATCTCTAATATTGTATCAGCATTTTTATTAATAAGTTTTAACATATACTGCTGACTAAAAATATATATAGGGTAGGTGTATATGTAAGTGATAATTAAATCTTTTAAATCTAATCCGTATCCCTCTAAATATTCTAGTATTTCTTTTAATCTAGTATTATAGAATTCTTTTCTGTCTTTTATCATTAAAGGTATTACTAAATTGTATGGCAATGAATTTAATAAAGCTCTTATAACTTTTCTTGCTTTTTCATTGTAATCATACATTAATACCATTATTTTAGTTGTGAATATAACGTCATTAGTCATATTTATAGATATATCATATTTATCTATACCTTCTAATAACTCAAATATATTTTCTGACTTTTTATTGTATATTTTTTCCAAGCTATTTTTCAAATTTTCTATGAAATAATCTATGCTATTATCAAGTATACTAATATCAGCATTTTCATCTTTAGCATTAAGAAGCACGCATGTTAATACAACTTTCATTTCTATAACATAAGGTATTTCAACAGATTTTAATATATTTGAAAGTCTATAGAATGATTCTTTGTTATTTTGGTATAATTCTTTTATACCATCAAAAAATTTATTTGAATTTACTAATACATTATAATCTAAATATTTTATTAAAAATATAAAGCATTTAGGTATATTAAAATCTTGTAAATATGACAAGAACTCATTAAAATTCAAATTTTGGAATTTATGACTTAAATTTTTCCTTGTAAGGAAAAATAATCTTATCATATAAGCAAAATTGATAAGCAAATCTTTATTTGAAAGAATTAAATTATTTTCTAATAATTCAATAAATCTTTTTTGAATTTTTTCATCTCTATCTATTATAGCAAATAAAGAAAGCATACTATCTACATAATCAACTTTATAAGAATATTCTAATAAAGCATCTATTTTACTGTAATCATTATTGTATATTTTTATAGAGAATGCCATTAAAGCAATTAATATATTTTCTCCGTATTCTGAAGTAATTTCATATATAGTTGAATTACATACAGATGCCATATAATTTTCAGTTTCTTCAGGAAAATATTTTTTAGCATAATGATAATATATCAATATGTGCATTTTAGCATTTATTACTTCATTTGAAATAGGGTTTATACTGTATGAATGTCTTTTATATTCTCTATTCCAATCATTAATTTTTTCTAAAGATATACATTTTAATAGAGCTTCTTTTACAGTTAATCCTGATATTATATTTATAACTAATATTTCAAAAATATATATATTTTCTATATCATGCATGGATATAACTTTAAATAACCTAATTAAAGCTTCATTATTCTTATCCATCTCATATAATTCAAGTAATTGTGAATATATGCTATGATTATTTGATATAGAATATACAATATTTTTAGAGTCGAATTCTATTGTATCAGTTTCACCAAAGACATATTTTTTTATATCATCTATATATGGGTGTTTTTTAAAAATATCATCTATATAACTTTTGTCGATGCTCATAGTATAGCCTTAAAATATATATATATATGAGATACTATACCATATTTTAGAAAAAAATGAATAAAAAATTAATCAATAATCAATACTACTTTGCAATTTTTTATAGCATTTTTAAGATTTGTACTGCTCATAATGATACTAGCATCTTCATTTCCTATTACTAAATCACTTGAAAGTCTGCCTCTTGCTCTCCAAGCTACTATATTATATGGTTTTTCACCTACTATATTAGTGATATTTCCGTTTGTTAGATAAGAATTTGTGGAGTAGGTAATATATCCATTAGTAGCAGCAACAGTTTTATTTATGTATGCTATATTGTATATTTCGTTACCATCTTCATCATACACAGTAGGGAATAATGATGGAGTAAATCCTATATTTCTAGCATCTATTACAAGACTATCATAATCAGTACCTGTATCAAAATATGTTATTACAGGTTCTGGTTTATATTCGTTGATATTGTTTACTAAATCATACATTAAATTATTTGTAGTTATGTCTAAAGCCATAAGAACTTTTACACTTGTTCTTGTAGGATAAGATATGCCAACTAATCTGGCATTATTTATAGAACTTACAACTTTTTCTTTCAACACTCTATTTTCTTCTATTATACTATAGATAGTATCTTCACTATTTATTGGAATATTTCCTAAAGTATCATATAGTGTTTTTATAGTTTCTTCTTCTGCTTGCTGCTGTAATATTAATAATGCTTCCGGATGCAAGCGTGTATCTGTCAAATAATCTGCTGTAGCGTCAGCATATATTGTATATGTAGTATAATCAACTCTTCCTTCACCAGTATTAACTAATATATTATTATTAGTTATTGATGTATATTGAGCGAAAAGCAACATATTTATAGTAACAAATAGTAAAATAACCTTAATATTCATATAAACTCCAATATGCTGTAAATATTCTCGGTTTATAAAAAAAATACTTAAAGGTATTTTTATACTATTATCTTCTTTTTTCTAATTTTTGCAAATATGTAGATACATTTATATATCCATTATATTTCATAACTTCATAAGCACGAAGACCTATAGAATTAGCTTCTTTGTAATTTATGTCATTATAAATAAGATATCTGGCTATTTCTATCTTAGTGGCATAAAATATGGCATTTTGTCCCCAATCATCTTTTTCATTTATATCAACTTTTAAATCTTCTACTAGATATTTTATTAAATCAAAATTTTCATTTTCAACGGCATACATTAACATAGTTTTGCCTAAAATGTCTCTTTTATTTATATCAGCACCGCTTTTTATAAGAAGTTTTACTGAATATAAATCTCCTCCTTCGCAAGCATAATGAAGTGCTGTTTTTCCATTATTATCAACTGCATTAATATCTGCGTTATTATTTATAAGAAGGTTTAATATATATGGATAATTAGCTGAAAGTATAAGAGCATTTTCTCCTTTGTTATTTGTAATACTTATATCAGCATTTTTTTCTATCAAATAATCAGCCAAATCATAATAGCCTATTGATACAGCTTTCATTAATAGGGTATTACCTTCTCTGTTTGTGGCATTGATATCACCATTATTTTCTAAATATCTATCAATATTTTCTATTATATACGTTAATTTATTGTCATGAGTAATAAAATCAAATATGCTTGGTTTTTGAGGTATATTTGAATTTTCTATTCTTTCATAACTATTATATTGAGCATTAACTACATTATCGAATGAGTTAGGAAATAGAAAATTATATACTATTAATATTAAAACAAAGTATTTTTTCAAATGAAACTCCTATCTTATTATAATAAACCATACTTTTTGAGCTGTTACTGGATTAGAAGTATTTAATTATATATATCATTTTTATTTAATTTCAATTAATCAATAAAATAATCGATAATAAGTTTATACTATATGTAGTTTATAACAATATAAAATTATCATTTGTTTTTACTAAAATTTTTTGTTATTATATTTATTCCATAATAAACTTGTTTTTCATAAAATTGTAATATATTAATTTATAATTTTTATATGTACCTAAACAACTATATTTTGTCAAAAATAAAATTATATTTTCTTTTTATTAATATATGGGGTTTTGCCCAATACCCAAGTTCTTTTACCGAGTAGGTACCTTTCTGTATTGGTATAAAAGAACCAAAACAACTGCATATTAGTATAAATTTAGGATATTCCTATATTTAATAAGTATTTTTAAAATATAAAGTTCTAGGCAATTGCGTTTTTCGCTCTGCGTGCCGCGACCGAAGGGAGTACCCTTTAGGTATGGCAGCAACTTTGACGAAGTCCACAGAGCGTGTGCGGCAAAAAAGTTGATAATTCTATATAAAGTGTATCGGTTGACAAACTTAAAAATTCTTAGTATATATTAAATGTAAGATGCAGTCTAAATTTATATTACACATTTCCATAAGTACGCAGAGCGTGTGCGATAAAAAGGAGATAACATATATATAAGTGTATCAGTTGATAAACTTAAAAATTTTTGAATATATTAATTAAAAAGCTATTTATTAAGAAGCTCAAGTCCTTCTTTTGCTTTACTATTATCAGGTTTTAACTCTAATGATTTCATATAAGCTTCTCTAGCTTGTGCTTTATCATTAATCATTCTATATGCATCTCCCAAAGCTCTGTAATATGCACTAATTTTAGAATTTAATTTTATAGCTTTTTTTAAACTTTCTATGGCTTTATTATATTCTTTATTTTCTAAATATGCTATTCCTAACCAATTCCAGTAACCTTCTTCATTTGGATTTAACTTAACAGCTTTATCAATACTTTCTATGGCTTTATTATATTCTTTATTTTCTAAATATGCTTTACCTAATAAAGCCCAGTTATATTCATTATTTGGATTTAAATTTGCAGCAGTCTTAAAATTTTCTATAGCAGAATCGTATTCTTCTTCTTCATAATCTATAAAACCTCTGTAAAGATATCTTAAATAATAGGCATCATTAAAATATTCAGAATTTGGATATGAATTTATAATTATATCTAAATATTTTATCGTATCATAATAATTATCTGCTATATCAGCAATTCTAAGATAGTACATAGGTATATATATTTCATCTATCTTTTTATCGGCAATTAGCTTTATTAGTAATTTATAAGCTTCTTTTTCATTTCTTTCTGAAATATATGATTCTAGTTTTTTTATATCTTTATCATTAGAGGCTAATTTGGAGGATATAGTATTTATTCCTTTTTCTGCAATAATTGGTGCTATAATGCTGCCTACCCATTTTGCCCCTGCAACAATTGGATTAGAATAGACATTATTTTGTATTACAATTAATGATAGTATAATTAATATAGCCTTTTTCATAATTATCTCCTAATAAATTCTATTTATGATTATATCATCTTGTATATAATTATCAACATTTTTTATGTATGTTTAATTTTTTTACCTAATCAATATATTTATTTGAAAATTAAAATGTTTTTAAATAATTGTCTATAATATATTTTTAGAAAAATAATTATAGTTAATTAGGGTATATATTAATTATTTTTCTATCTTTTCTAATTCGCTTAACATGAAATTCAAATCATCAATTACTTTTTGTTCCTCTTTTTGATTCCTTAAAATATAAGCAGGGTGATAAGTTGCTATTACAGGCACATCTTTTCCATTATTATTGTAGTAATGTACTTTATTTCTAGCTTTTCCGAAAGGTGTTTTTAAATCAAAATCTATTAAATTACCAAAACCATGACGTCCTAATGCACATATTATTTTAGGATTAAGTATTTTTAATTGAGTTACAAAATAATCTCTGCAATTTGATTTTTCCTCAGGTAAAGGGTCTCTGTTTTCAGGAGGTCTGCATTTCAAAGCATTCATTATGTAATATTTTTTATTATTTATTCCAAGCTGTTCAATCCATTTATCAAGAAGTTTTCCGCCTCTGCCTACGAATGGAAGTCCTTGTTTATCCTCGTCAGCTCCCGGTGCCTCTCCGACAAATACTATATCAGGTTCTTCATCTCCTCTGCCGAATACTACATTTAATCTGCTGTTACATAAAGCCTCGCATTTCATACATTTTTCAACTTCACTATATATTTTTTTTAATTCTTCATTATGTATTTCTTTCATTTTATTTATATCCTTATTATCTTTTTTGGATTTTAATTTTTTTGGATTTTTTAATATTATTTTTTTATTATGTGAACTGCAAACTATACTTGAAAATTTTAATTGGTTTTGCTGTAAAAAATATTTTTCTATTTTGTTCATATTAATAAATCCTAAATGTTATTTTTAAAACATATATAAGATTATATAATAAAATTGAATTTATTAAAAATTTTTTATTTATTTGTTATGTAATTTATAAACTAATTATTATGGATATATACTGAAAATTTTTAAGTTTGTCAACCGATGCACTTTATATAAATTTTCTCTACTTTTTTGTCGCACACGCTCTGCGGACTTCGTCAAAGTAGCGAAAAACGCAATTGCTAGAACTTTATATTAAAAACATTCCTATTAAATATAGTATATATCCTAAAAATGCAGTCTTTCGCAAAGCGTATCCGAGCCTGTCGAGGATATAGGTTCTTTGTGCCAACACCACTGGCACTCCCTGCGGTCGCAAAAGAACTGGGGGTGTTACGAAGTACGCAGAGCGGTGGGGCAAAGCCACCACAAGCAATAAAATTGAAAAAACTAAAATTGACAAAATATAGTTGTTTAGGTATATACTAAATTAATTATAAATTAACAAGCTATTTTTATAAGTTTATTAGTAGTAAAATAATAAATTGTATTATCTAAAGAATTTCTTATCTAAATATTCTTTTGATAGCCTTAATACAAAAGGTCTTCCATGAGGACAATTTGTAAGTATATTTTCTTCTTCAAGCAAATCAATCAATGTCTGCATATCGCTGTTTGAAAGTTTATCTCCAGCCTTTGGAGAATATTTGCATGATATAGTAGAGCAGGTATGTTTTATTACTTTTTCTAAATTGTTATTGTCGCCCTTTGAAATATATATATCCAAAATGTCTTTTATTATTTTTTCAATTTTTTGGTTTCTAGGAATGTATATTGGTATATCTTCTATTATAATGCTATGTTTTGAATTAGCTTCAAATTTTATTCCTATTGATTCTATTGATTCTTTTGATGCATTTAAAATATCAATTTCATAATCTCTGTACTCAATTTCACAAGGTATAAGGAGTTTTTCATATTCTATTTTTTTTGACATAAGAGTTTTATATATTCTTTCATAATTTAATCTTTCATAAGCAGCATGCTGATCTATTATATACATTTCATTACCGCGTTCTGCCACTATATATGAAGAAAATACCTGTCCTATAGCTCTTATATACTCACCAAATTCATTATAATAATTATTTGATTGATTAGTATTATTGTAACTGATTTCATTATTATGTGTTATATCATCGTTTGGAGTATCAATATCATTGTTAACATAATTGTTATCTGATGTATTAATGTTTTGATATGTGTTATTTAAAATATAATTTGTTTCTGAAGCAGTATTTTCTATATTATTATTATTATTATTATTATTATTATTATTATTATTTTGAATAGGGAATGTAGGTGTAATATCTTTATCAAGATCAACTTCTATATTAACAGAATCAAATGTATTTCCTACATTAATATTATTAGCTATTGCATTATAAAGTATTCCTGAAATTTCTCTTTCATTTTTTATTCTTACTTCTTTTTTACTAGGGTGAACATTAACATCTATTTTGTTGCTGTCTATATTTATGTATAAGAAGAAAAAAGGATATCTTTCTTTAGGTATGGCATTAGAATATGCATTTTTGATAGCATAAGATAAAACTCTATTTTCTATAGGTCTGTTATTTAAGAATATGAAATTATTTTTTCTCATAGATTGACTTATTTTAGAATTTGAAAATAAACCATAAATTGTTACATCTTCTTTTTCTATTTCAATCTCTACTAAATTTCTAAATACATTGCTGTCAGATATGTAATTTTCTATTCTTTCTTTTAAAGTATCTACTTTTATATATGAACTTACGACTTTACCATTATTTTTTAATTTCATAGCAATTTTTGGCTGTACCAATGCTTCCATATCAAAAACTTCTTTAACAAGAAAAAATTCTCTTGAAATATGCTTTAAGAATTTATATCTTGCAGGAATATTAAAGAATAGATTTTTAGCTATTACTTTTGTACCTTGTGAAGCGGCAGCAGGTTTATGTTCTATGATTTTTCCGCCTTCAACTACAATTTTTCCTCCATTACTTTCATCTATATTTTTTGATACTATTTCTAAATTAGTAACATCTGATATAGAAGCCAAAGCCTCACCTCTAAAGCCTAAAGTATATATTGAATCTAAATCTTCTATAGTATTAATTTTACTTGTAGCATGATGTGTGATAGCCAAAGGAAGTTCATCAAAATGTATTCCATTTCCATCATCTTCAACAATCATTGATTTTATACCAGCTTCTTCAACGGATACTTCTATATTTGAAGCCCCAGAATCAACAGCATTTTCAAGTAATTCTTTAAGCATAGAAGCAGGTCTTTCTATAACTTCACCAGCAGCTATACGGTTTGCAACAGATTGAGGTAACTTTATTATGTTCTTGTTCATATACTTATTTTCTCTTTTTATACTCATATTTTGAATATATATTATCGTAAAAAGATATAAAAAGTAATAGAAGTTATATTATATAGATTATATATTATTATTTTGTTGTAAAGTATACTATAGTTAGGTATAATAAAAAAAATGCAATATTTAATTGAATTCAAAAAAAAAATGTACTATACTAAAAGCAACACATCAATATTGAATTATAAATGTGAAAAAAATTAATAATTATTTGGAGATTAAAATATGTCTAGGAAAATAGTGATAGCAAGTGCTTGCCGTACACCAATAGGAAGTATGGGCGGAGCTTTAAGTACAGTTCCTGCTGCTGAGTTAGGTTCGATAGTTATAAAAGAAGCTTTAAATAGAGCTAAAGTTTCACCAGATCAAGTTGATATGGTATATATGGGTTGTGTTATACAAGCATCATTAGGACAAAACGTAGCACGTCAATGTTCTATAAAAGCAGGATTACCAGTAGAAGTTCCTGCTATGACAATAAACGTTGTTTGCGGTTCAGGTCTTGATGCTGTAAATTTGGCTGCTAATATGATAGCTGCTGGAAATGCTGATATAGTAGTTGCAGGCGGTACAGAAAATATGTCATTAGCACCTTATGCTTTGAAAAAAGCTCGTTACGGTTACCGTATGGGTAATGATACTATAATAGATACTATGGTTAATGATGCTCTTTGGGATGCATTCAATAATTATCATATGGGAATTACTGCAGAAAATATATGTGATGACTGGAAATTAACTCGTGAAGAATTAGATGCATTTGCTGCTAATTCTCAGCAAAAAGCTGTAAAAGCTCAGGAATCAGGTGCTTTCAATAAAGAAATAGTACCGGTTACAGTAAAAACTAAAAAAGGCGATGTAGTAGTGGATAAAGATGAAGGCCCAAGACCTGGCACTACTGTAGAAACTTTAGCTAAATTAAAACCAGCTTTCAAACCGGACGGCGGTAGGGTAACTGCTGGTAATGCTTCAAGTATTAACGACGGTGCTGCTGCTGTAGTTGTTATGAGTGAAGAAAAAGCTAAAGAATTAGGAATTACTCCTATGGCTACTTGGATTGCTGGCGGTTTAGGCGGTGTTGAACCTAGAATTATGGGTATAGGGCCAGTTGCTGCTACTAAAAAACTTATGGCTAAAACAGGTTTAACTATTAAAGATTTTGATATCATTGAATCTAATGAAGCTTTCGCTGCTCAGTCTGTAGCAGTTGGTAAAGAATTAGGTATAGATGTAGAAAAACAACTTAACCCTAATGGCGGTGCAATCGCTTTAGGTCACCCAGTAGGTGCTTCTGGATGTAGAATACTTGTTACTTTACTCCATGAAATGGAAGCTAAAAATGCTAAGAGAGGTCTTGCTACTCTTTGTATCGGCGGCGGTATGGGTTGTGCTACTATAGTAGAAAGACAATAATCCTTATTTTTTATAAAAGTGTGTTACGAGTTTGATTTTAATGAAATAGCTTTATTATTTTAAGGTTATTTGATTCATATAGCCTTTACATTCTGTTTTACCAATGCGAAGGCTATATGGAATAATTATTTTAAATTTGAATTTTTTCTATATTGAATAGGTTTTCATTTATAGTGTTAATAATTTAAGAAGGAGAAATAAATGGAATTCATTAAATATGAAGAAAAAGGCATGATTGGTATTATTACTATTAGCAGAGAAAAAGCTCTTAATGCCTTAAATTCTCAAGTTTTAGATGAAATAGAAAAGACTTTTGATAGTGTTGATCTTAATAATATAAGATGTTTAATATTAACTGGTGCCGGCGAAAAATCTTTTGTAGCTGGTGCTGATATATCTCAAATGAGTACTTGTACTAAAGCAGAAGGAGAAGCATTCGGTAAAAAAGGTAATGATGTATTTAGAAAAATAGAGACTTTCCCTATACCTGTAATAGCTGCAGTTAATGGTTTTGCTTTAGGCGGCGGATGTGAAATTGCTATGAGCTGTGATATACGTATTTGTTCTGAGAATGCTATATTTGGTCAGCCTGAAGTTGGTCTTGGTATTACTCCAGGTTTCGGCGGTACTCAAAGACTTCCAAGAATAGTTGGTGTAGGTATGGCTAAGCAAATCATATATTCAGCTAAAAATATTAAAGCTGATGAGGCTTTAAGAATAGGTCTTGTTAATGCTGTTTATCCTCAAGCTGAACTTATGGCTCAAGCTGAAAAATTAGCTACTGCTATAGCATCAGCAGCTCCTATTGCTGTACGTAATTGTAAAAAAGCTATCAATGAAGGTTTACAAGTTGATATGGACAAAGCTATAGTTATAGAAGAAAAATTATTCGGCGATTGTTTTGAAACAGAAGATCAGAAAGAAGGTATGAAAGCTTTCTTGGAAAAAAGAAAAGTAGAAAAATTTGTTAATAAATAATAATTAACAATTTTTATTATCAATAATAAATAATAAAGGAGTTAAAAATGAAAGTAGGTGTAATTGGTGCTGGTGCTATGGGTTCAGGTATAGCACAAGCTTTTGCTCAAACAGAAGGTTATGAAGTTTATTTATGCGATATAAAAGAAGAATTTGCTGCTAATGGTAAAGCAAGAATTGCTAAAAGTTTTGAAGGTAGAGTAGCTAAAGGTAAAATGGAACAAGCTGCTGCTGATAAAATTTTAGCTAAAATTACTACAGGTTTAAAAGATATTTGTAAAGATGCTGATTTAATAGTTGAAGCTGCTTTTGAAAACTTAGAAGTTAAAAAAACAACTTTCAAAGAATTACATGAAATTTGTAAACCAGATTGTATATTCTCATCAAATACTTCTTCTCTTTCTATAACAGAAATTGCTGCTGGAATAGGAAGACCAGTTGTAGGTATGCATTTCTTTAATCCTGCTCCTGTTATGAAATTAGTTGAAGTTATTTCTGGTATTAACACTCCTAGAGAAATAGTTGAAAAAATTATTAAAATATCAGAAGAAATAGGTAAAACTCCTGTAGAAGTTAATGAAACAGCTGGTTTCGTTGTAAATAGAATATTGGTACCAATGATTAATGAAGCTATAGATTTATATTCTATGGGTATAGCTTCTGTTGAAGGTATTGATAATGCTATGAAATTAGGTGCTAATCACCCAATGGGACCTTTAGCTTTAGGAGATTTAATAGGACTTGATATAGTTTTAGCTATAATGGAAGTTCTTCAAAAAGAAACTGGCGATCCTAAGTATAGACCTAGTGCTTTACTTAAAAAAATGGTTCGCGGCGGTTTATTAGGTCAGAAAACTGGTAAAGGCTTTTACGATTATTCAAAAAAGTAATAGTGTTTTAGTTTATTTATAGTAGTAGAATTAATACGGGAGGATTATATTTTTTATATCCTCTCGTATTTTTATTTGGAGATTATTTTATGACAGAAATAGAAAAAATGGAAAATGGTTATCTATGGGAAGATACAAAAGAATATTTTGAGGAACAGCGTATAACAAGAGAACTTCTTTATGATTTCAATCACTCAAGACCTTCAGAAGAAGAAAAAAGAAAAGAAATATTAAAAAAAATGTTATGTTCTATTGGAGAAAATGTTATTATTGTTCCGCCTCTTACATTACTCAGAGGAAATAAAGTAAGTATTGGGGATAATTCATATATTAATTCTAATTTAAATTTAGTAGATGATTATACTATTAATATTGGAAAATATTGTCTTATAGCTCCTAATGTTTCAATAACAACTACTGGACACCCAGTTGATCCAGAATTACGTAAAACAAAGATGTATACTTTTCCTGTTAACATAGAGGATAATGTATGGATTGGTACAGGAGTTATTATTTTACCGGGAGTTACAATTGGAAAGAATTCTGTTATAGGTGCTGGAAGTATTGTTACTAAAGATATACCTAGTAATGTTGTAGCATTTGGCAATCCTTGTAAAGTGGTAAGAGAAATAAATGAAAAGGATAAGAAATTCTATTTTAAAAATTACGAAATTTGATTTTGTATTTTTAGTTTATTAAAATGAAATGATTTAAAAATTTTATATTAGGGCTTTAGTTATATACTATTTTGTATTCTTATTATGTAAAGCCCTTAGATATTTATAAAAAATTAAAATATCAAACTGAATTTATTCTACTATATTTTTTCTGATTTGTTCTAATATAGACATGAATTTATCAGCATTTTCTTTATCAATGCCTTTGGTTATTTGTTCTACAACTTTATTTTCATAAACTTCTATTTCCATAAGGTTGTTTTTAGCTTTATCAGTTAAAAATAATGAAAATGCTCTTTTGTCTGATTTGTTTTCATTTCTTTTTACAAGAGATTTTTTTTCTAACTTATCTATTATTGCTTTAACTGTATTTTGATCTTTATCAAGTCTTATAGAAAGTTCTTTTTGAGATATTCCTTCTTCTTTATGTAGTTCTTTGATTACTACTAATTGTTCTGGTGTAATATTAAATTCATTTATTTGTTTGCCGATATATTGGTATATTTTTCTGGCTGTGTAGCAAACTTCATATCCTATATTGGTATTAATTATAAATTCTCCTAAAATAAAATGCTATCATAATTTTCATCATGATAGCATATATTTATTTTTTTGTTAAGGGATATATTATTTTATTTAGCTCTTTCTATTAATGAATTAAGATATTTTTCCATAGAATCTTTTGACATTATGAATGGATTTTGTTCTCCTTCCTTCAAATTAGCAACTTTTTCTAAATTAGCATATCCATTATCAGCGAATAAATGTGCAGTTAATGATACTGAGGCATTTCTTGCTGTAGCTTCTTTTTTGAAATATTCTGCAGAAGTTTTGTATTTAGCAATTAAATCTTTTTCTCTAGGAAGTCCAGTTCCTCCCCAAAGTACTGCAGTATATTCTTTATTTTTATATTTTACTGGAAATATAAAAGAAGTACATCCTGGAGTATGACCTGGTGTTTCTAATATAGTTATACTCATATCTCCAAGTTTTATTACATCTTTATCTTTTGAGTAAATATCAACTTTTGTTTTTGGGGAACGAGGAGAATTTGCTCCAGTGTTTAAATTGTACATTAAATCAGTGTCTGTTTTTGTAAGTACAACCTTAGCACCATATTTTTCTCTTAAATAATTAGCTCCGCCGTAATGATCACCATGACCATGACTTAATATT
>NZ_JAWLQI010000042.1:0-29190 GCF_036997785.1 Brachyspira pulli | reverse complement strand
AGTATATACTAAAAATTTTTAAGTTTGTCAATTTTTTTATTGTTCTTTTTCCCGCCGCAAAAAGAACCAAAAAGTGCAAGTATAACATTAGTACTAAATCATACTAAAATAGTATTACATGTAAGATTAAGCTAAAATGTAGCCCTTCGCGAAGCGTATCCGAGTTTATCGAGGATATAGCTTCTTTGTGGCAATACTTACAGTACTTCCTTCGGTCGCAAAAGAAGTGGGGTGCTGCACGCTGTGTACTTCGTAAGGGCAAAGCCCTGCAGATATTTAAAATTTAAAAAAATTATTTTTGACAAAATATAATTGTTTAGGTATATACTAAAAATTTTTAAGTTTGTCAATTTTTTTATTGTTCTTTTTCCCACCGCAAAAAGAACCAAAAAGTGCAAGTATAACATTAGTACTAAATCATACTAAAATAGTATTACATGTAAGATAGATTATTAATTTAAGCTAAAATGTAGCCCTTTTGCTTCTTTGTGGCAATACTTACAGTACTTCCTTCGGTCGCAAAAGAAGTGGGGTCTGTGGCAAAGCCCCAGATATAAAAACAAAAATATAAATTTATTTTTGACAAAATATAGTTGTTTAGGTATATACAAAAAGTTAATAATTAAATTCTTATTCATTATTAATATTTATAAAATATCTCATACTAAAATAATTTTTTAAGTTTTAATCAAACATTATTAAAAAATATTTTGACAAAATCTAATCCTTTCATTATACTTAACTAAGTAAATAAAAATAAAAGTATTGGATTTTATTATGGATTTTTATGATAATACTTACCCATCTAAAAGAAATGTAGTTTTTGGAAAAAATATAGTTTCTACAAGCAATATACTAGCTTCTCAGGCTGGACTTGAAATATTAAAGAAAGGCGGAAACGCTATTGATGCGGCAATTGCAACAGCAGCTGCACTTACAGTTGTTGAGCCTACTTCAAACGGTTTGGGAGGCGATGCTTTTTCTATAATTAATTTTGAAAATAATTTGTATGCTATCAATGGAAGCGGATTCTCTCCAAAGAATTTAGATGTTGATAAAATATTGTCGCTTAATCTTGATCAAATGCCTACTTACGGACTTTTGCCTGTAACAGTTGGAGGAATACCAGCAACTTGGGCAACTCTTGTAAAAAAGTTCGGTAAATTAAAACTTATAGATGTGCTTGAACCTGCTATTAGATATGCTAATGAAGGTTATGCTGTTCAGCCTCAAGTCGCTCTTGATTGGAAAGAATCTTATTATGTATATTTAAAAGAATCTGATAAATTAAAAAAAGAAGAGTTTAGATATTGGTTTGATACCTTTACTTTTAATGGAAGAACTCCTGAACTTGGTGAAATAGTTAAACTTCCATATCATGCCAAAACTTTAGAAGATATAGGAAACACAAATGCAGAATGTATTTATAGGGGAGAGTATGCTGAAAAGATAGATGCATTTATGAAAAAGTATGGAGGATATTTATCTAAAGAAGATTTAAATGAATATTATCCAGAATTTGTTACTCCTATAACAACCAATTACAGAGGATACGATATTTATGAAATTCCGCCTAATGGACATGGCATTACAGTATTAATGGCTTTAAATATTCTATCTAATTTTGATTTAAAAGATTTGACACCGCTAGAAAGTACTCATTATAAAATAGAGGCATTGAAATTGGCATTCATAGACACAAAAAAATATGTTGCTGATATTTATCACATGAAAACTTCTATTGAAGAAATGCTTTCAAAAGAATATGCTATTAAAAGAGCTTCATTAATAAGAATAAATAAAGCATTAGAACCTATAAATCATATATTCTCATCAGGCGATACAGTATATCTGGCAACTGCAGATAGTTACGGTAATATGGTTTCTTATATACAAAGTAATTACTGTGCATTCGGTTCTGGTATAGTAATTCCAGAAACAGGAATAGCATTACAAAATAGAGGAGCTAATTTTTCACTAGATCCTAATTCAGATAATTTTATAGCCCCTCACAAAAAGCCTTATCATACAATAATACCGGCATTTATATGTAAGGACTCAAAACCTTATGCAGCTTTAGGTGTGATGGGAGCTTTCATGCAGCCTCAGGGACATTTACAAGTTATGAGTAATTTAATAGACCATAATTTGAATCCTCAAGCGGCATTAGATAAACCTAGATGGCAATGGGTAGGGGAGAAGAATATTGAATTAGAATACAATTTCGATGATATGTTATTTTCAGAACTTTCATCATTAGGACATAATGTTACTAAAAAGTCTCATATTACAAATTTTGGATATTTTGGACGCGGTCAAGTTATAATGAAAAATGATAATAATGTTTACTTTGCAGGCTGCGATGGAAGGACTGATTCTTCAATTTCTGCTTATTGATTTTTATATTGTTTAATAAATTGATTAAAAAAGACAAGCCTTTAACTTTACTTAAAGGCTTGTTTAAAAAATTTATATTTTGGGGTAATTACTTTTTGTCTGGGAAAATTACACCTTTTTTAAGTATAATATTTGCATATATTTCTAATTCGCTTGTAGCAACAATAGCATAAACATTTTTACATCTGTCATAATATGCAAATCTTTCCAAATATTCATAATTTACTTTTTGATGTTTTCCAATGATGTCTTTATATTTAGCCCATACATCAGGTTCTCTGCCAAAATCAGCATTAGGCTGCATTAATACAACAGGGCTTTCTACAAAAGTATCCAAAGGAAATAAAGGCATAATTGCTTTTAAAACTGTAGGTATATCTATACCATCAAGTCTTATTATTTTTTTTACATTATAATCATGAGCAGGGAAATTTCCGTCAGCGAATAATATTTCACTTCCATGTCCCATCTCACATAAAATTTTTAATAGTTCTGGAGAAACAACAGGGTCTATTCCTTTTAACATATTAAATCCTTATAGCTATAATTTTAATAAAAATCCCATTTAATATTTACATATTAAATGGGACTATAAATATGTATTAATTAAATTATTTAGAAACTTTTCCGAACAATGGTCCAAAATGTTTACAAGCTCTGAAATCAGCACCTTCTAAATCTTTTGTACCGAATGCTTTCCAAGCTTTAGGTCTAAATATTCTATCTTCACTAACGTTATGCATGCTTACAGGTATACGTAACATAGAAGCTAAAGTAATTAAATCAGCACCTATATGACCATAAGCAGCAGCACAGTGGTTAGCACCCCAATCATTCATTACAGAATAAACATCTTTGAAAGAATCTTTACCTGTAAGTATAGGAGCAAACCAAGTAGTAGGCCAAGTAGAGTCAGTTCTTTTGTTAATAGGATCAAATATACTTTCATCGATATTAACAGCATAACCTTCAGCTATTTGAAGTACTGGGCCATAACCTTTAACTAAGTTAAGTCTGATTATAGTCATTGGCATTTCACCTTTAGTTAAGAAAGTAGATGAGAATCCGCCTCCTCTAAAGTATTCTCTGCTTGCAGGAGAGAAATGAGTTGCATCAAGACATTTTTTAGCTTCTTCTTCAGTGATGTTCCAGAATTCTTTTAAAGCAGGATTTCCATCAACTTTTTGTTCGCCAGTCCAGTCTAAAGAAGCAGCACCGGAATTGATTAAGTGTATGATACCATCTTTAGCTTTTCCAGTAAGTTCTTTACCAGTAACTCTTTTTACAGCCTCAGGGCTCCAATAAGTTCTAACGTCAGCAAATAATTGAGATCTGCTTGTTAATAAGTGAGCAAATAACATAGAAAGACCATTCAAAGAGTCATTTTCAGTAGCAACTACATAAGGTTCTCTTATACCGTTCCAGTCGAAAGATGAGTTAAGAATAGCTTCAGCAAAGTCGCCATTAGGCATAAAGTCAGTCCAATGTCTTTGACCTTGGAAACCGCCAACTATAGCGTTATGACCTTGTGCTTCTTCTATATATCCCATTTCAGCTAACTTAGGGTTTCCTACCATTAAGTCACGCATAATCATAGCCATTTTTATAGAAGTAGCCCATTCTTTTTCTTTTTCTTCTGGAGTAGCTTGTACTTTATTTTTATCAACTCCGAATTTACATTGTTTAGCCCATTCCCAAGCTTTTTGGAATTCTTCTTTATCATAGATTTCTAGTTCTAATCTTCTTTTGATTTCACTCATATCTACAAATTCAGTTCTCATTCCTAAATAGTCAAGTAAGAATTCAGCGTCTACCATAGATCCCATAATACCCATAGCAACGTATCCCATACTTATATAAGATTGATCTTTCATAGTAGCAACAGCAAGACCAGCTCTTACGAATCTAAGTATTTTTTCTTTTACGTCATCAGGAATATTTTCATCGCCTGCATCTTGAACATCTTTACCATAGATAGAGAATACAGGTAAACCTAATTGAGTATGACCAGCATCAGCAGCAGCCAAATAAACTGCACCAGGTCTTTCAGTACCATTGAAACCCCAAATTGCTTTAGGTATAGCAGGAGTCATATCAATAGTTTCTGAACCGTAGCACCAACAAGGTGTAACAGTAAGAGTTAATTTAACATTATTTTCATCAAATTTTTTCTGACATCTAGCAGCTTCAGCAACACCGCCGATTGTAGTATCAGCTATTACACATTCAACTTTTTCTCCGCTAGGATGTTTAATATTATCTTCTATGAGTTTTGCAGCTATTTTAGCCATATTCATAGTAGTGTCTTCGAGAGATTCTCTAACACCATTTCTTCTACCATCTATAACAGGTCTAATACCTACTTTTGGTAAATTATTTTGCATTCTAAACATAATAATTTAAATCCTCCGTTTTGAATAATAAAATTATTCGTATAATAATTTAGCTATTTCTGGATCGTCAATATTTGTTTTATCATACCATTTAGCACCAGTGTCAACGTTAGCTACAGGTTCGCCTTTAGAAGCTTTATAAGCTAAAGTTACAGCTTGGAAACCAATGCTATAAGGGTCTTGAGTAACAGAACCTTGTATTATTCCGCTTCTTATAGCGTCTAATTGAGGTTTACCAGAGTCAAATCCCATAGCTACTAAATCGCCGCCGTCTTGAGCATCGCCGATTATAGTGTTAGCAGCACCTGGTTCAGCACTTTTGTATACTACTAAGAAACCTCTAGCCATAGCTTCATTAGATAAGTATATACCTAAGCAGCTTTTTCCTCTTAAAGCGTTAACTTCGTTAGCTATGTCAGCTTCATTTTGAGTAGTAGGAACTATAACTTGTAAAGTATATTTTCCAGCAGTAGTAGCATCACCATCAGCTAATTCAGTGAATCTTTTTACGAAACCTTCAGCTCTTCCTATACCAGTATCAGAGTTATCTAATTGAAGTACAGCAATTTTAGCTTTATTAGCAGAAGAGAAAGCAGCTATTCTAGTTTTTAAAGCTTCAAACATTTTGTCAGCAACTATAGCAGCAGCAGCTCTGTTATCTGTAGAAGCAGTTGCAAGTACAGCACCTTGAGCTTGATCAGGTAATATACCAGAGTCAAAACCGATTAAAGGAATATTTTTTTCTTTTATTCTTTTAATTTGTTCAGTGAAGTCTCCTGTTACAGCAGCAAATGCTATAGCATCAGGTGATTTGTTGATTTCACTATCTAATAAGTCTTGTTGTATTTTTGAGTCAGATTCTGTTTCTGGGCCAACAAAACTGATTTTTACACCGTTTTGTTTAGCAGCAGCTTCTGCACCATCTCTAACAGTTACCCAGAACTTGTGCTGGAATCCTTTAGAAACAACAGCTATGTATGGTTCCTTGTTTCCGCAGCTTGCTAACATAACTGTTAAGCCAATTAAAGTAGTAGCTAGTAATAAAATTCTTTTCATTTTATTCTCCTTTTTTATTTTGTTTGTTTTTATTTTACTTTATTTTTTTCTTTTCTTCTATTAAATTATTAATTTTTGACTGTACTTCAGATATTTCTTTAGAATAATCTTTAGTATTATCTGATATCATATAGTCTATTTTGATTCTGAATGCTTCTATTTCTTCCTCTAACTGTTCTAGTCTTTCTTTTTTAACATCTACTTTTTTAACTTTGTTAGACATTTTTATTCTGTATACGTCTATAAGTACTGCTATAATAACTACTATACCTATAGTAAAGTATTGGAAGAATTGTTCAACACCTACAGAAGGAAGACCTACTTTTAGTACAGACATTATGTATACACCTATTATTGTACCTATTATAGAACCAACACCACCTGAAAGAGAAGTACCGCCTATAACTACACCTGCTATAGCATCAAATTCATAACCTTGACCTGCTCCAGGGCTTATGCTTGAATAACTAGCAGCAAATGCTAAACCGCCTAAACCGCAGAAAAATCCAGCTATAGTATAGGCTATTATTTTCCATTTATTAGTTTTTATACCAGAAAGTCTTGCTGCTTCTTCGTTACTTCCTAAAGCAAATATATATCTTCCTATTATAGTTTTAGTTAATACTATTACAGATATTATAGTAAATATTGCTAGCATTATAAAACCAGATGGGAAATTAGATTCTGTAGCATTAAATAATACTCTGAACCAACCATATTGAGGGTCTGTTATAGTAGGGTAGTATATAGTTTGAGATTTTGAAACTATACCAGATAAACCTTTAGTAACCATAAGCATACCTAATGTAGCAATGAATGGAGGCAAATTGAAATATGAAATTAAGAATCCATTAATAAATCCGCCTAAAGTTGCTACAGCTATTACTATAATAATAATAGCCCACATTGGAACTTGGAACTTAGTTATTAAAACACCACCAACCATTGCGGCAAACAGAGATAGAGAACCAATGGACAAATCTATACCGCCTGTTATAATAACAAATGTTACACCTATAGCTAAAAAACCAATAAAATATGAGTTTCTTAATATCAATGAAAATGTATCAAATGTGAAGAAGTTTCTTCCTGCTATAACAAAAAATACATATAATATAAGAAGTGCTACTACAGTAAGAAATTTTTGAAGACCATTCTTCTTTATATATATTAAAGAATTTCTAATATTTCTTCTCATTTTTGCTTTGAAGCATAACTTGCCAGTAAAAGTATTAGTTTCAATATCGTACATATATAAACTCCATAATATTTATTATTTTTTTATAGTTAATGATATTATCTCATAGTGGCATATTTCATAATATCATCTTGTGTAGTTCCTTTTATATCTAGTTCTCCAGTTTTTTTACCTTCTGACATAACTAGAATTCTGTCGCTCATTCTTAATATTTCTACTAAGTCTGAAGAAATCATTATTATAGATTTTCCCATAGATACTAATTGTTCCATAAGGTTATAAATCTCACTTCTAGCACCTACGTCTATTCCTCTTGTAGGCTCATCAAATATTAACACTTTACATTCTTTTATTAACCAATTTGCTATTACAACTTTCTGCTGATTTCCGCCTGATAGGTTTTTTACTAATTGGTTTATAGAAGGTGTTTTTATATTTAAAGATTCTACTTCTTTTTCTGCTGTATCTTTAACTTTAGCATTTTGTACCATAAGCATATTTGAAAATTTATCATAATTACCCATCATCATATTTTCAAATACAGGTAAACCTAATGCCAATCCGTATCTTTTTCTATCTTCAGAAAGATATCCGATTCCGCTTTTTATAGCATCAACAGGAGATTTAATTGATACTTCCTCTCCATCAACAAATATTTTTCCGCTTTCAAATTTATCTGCACCAAAAATAGCTCTAGCAGTTTCTGTTCTTCCTGCTCCCATAAGTCCTGCAAATCCTAAAATCTCTCCATGCTTTAAAGAGAAACTTACATCTTTTACTACTCCAGGTACAACTAAATTTTCTACTCTTAGAATTTCTTTAGCATCTTTTGCTACTTTACTTTCTGTTTTAGGTGTTTCATATATAACACGTCCAACCATTAGATTAACTATTTCATCTTTATTAGTTTCTTTTGTTATTTTTGTGTCTATATATTCACCGTCTCTTATAACTGTTATTCTGTCTGATAATATGAATAATTCATCTAATCTATGAGAAATATATACTATTGATACGCCTGCTATTTGTAAATCTTTAATTATTCTAAATAGCTCTTTTGTTTCTGATTCTGTTAAAGCTGCTGTAGGTTCATCAAGTATTAATATTTTTGAATTGTGAGTTAATGCTTTTGCTATTTCAACCAATTGCTGTTTACCAACTGTTAAAGAACCTATTTTTGCAGCTGGATTTATATCAACATTCATTCCTTGGAATATTTTTTCTGCTCTCTTAATCATTAACTTATCATCTATCAAACCTAATTTATTTAAAGGTTCATGACCTATAAAGATATTTTGAGCAACAGTCAAATGATTCATTAAGTTTAATTCTTGATGTACTATTGATATGCCATTTTCTTCAGCTTCTTTAGGGCCGGATACTTCCAAAGGCTTTCCAAAATATTCTATGGTTCCAGCATCTTTTTTGTATATTCCAGATAAAATCTTCATAAGTGTAGATTTACCGGCACCATTTTCTCCTATTAAAGCTAATATTTCACCTTGGATTAAAGAGAAATTAAAGTTTTTTAAAGCATAAACACCTTTAAATCTCTTTTCTATTCCATTCATTTTTAGAATTACTTTATCACTCATAGAATAATTTATCCTTAAGTTTTAATTTTTTTCACATACTATATTTTAGTAAAAAAAAAGAGCATAATCAATATTATATTGTTTTTTTTTGTAAAAAAATTCGTTTTGTTTGAAATTGTTTTAAAAAAAATAAATTTGTTTAAAAAAAATGATTTATTATAAAAAAATAACTAATTTTTTTATTGAATATGAAACAAAAATTTACTATATTAACTATATAATTTAAATGGTGTGTTTATTATGATTGATCAAATTTATTCTATAGCATGTGATTTTGGTTCTTCTGGAGGTAAGATTTTTTTATCAAAGTTTGAAAATGATAAAATGACTTTGGAAGAAGTTCATAGATTTTCTTTAACTCCTATAAAAGTTAATAATTATTATTATACAGATTTTATATATATGTATAATGAGTTATTAAAAGGTATTAAAAAGGTTGTAGATATGGGTGTGCAGCCTTCTTCTTTAGGTATAAATTCTTGGGGAGTTGATTATGGTTATATCGATAAAAATGGTGAGCTATTATCAAATCCTATAAATTATAGAGATACAAGAACAATTGATACAATAAAAAAATTAGAGAAAATAGGTTTAGGTGCCAAGGAATTATATGATATAACTGGTATATCTTGCATGCCTTTCAATAGTATAATGCAAATATATGAAGATATACAAGGCAGGGCTGATATTGTAAATAATGCTTCAAAATTATTGTTTACTCCGGATCTATTTGGATATTTTTTAACAGGAAATGCTTCTAGTGAATTTACTATAGCTTCTACTTCTCAGCTTGTAGATGTAAATAAAAGAGAGTGGTCAGAAGAAATTTTAAATAAAATTAACTTTAGTATTGATAAATTACCAACATTGAATGAGCCTGGCACTAAAAAAGGTGTATTGAAAAAAGAAATAGCTGATTATTTGGGTTGTCAGCCTTTTGATGTTATAGCTGTAGCTTCACATGATACTGCTTCTGCCGTATTGTCAGCTCCTATTACAGATGATAAAACTGCTTATTTATCATCAGGTTCTTGGTCTTTATTAGGTGTTGAATTAAATAGACCTATATTAACAGAAGAAGCATTTGAAAATGGTTTTACAAATGAAATGGGATATGATAATACTATAAGATTTTTAGAGAATATAAATGGTCTTTGGACTATACAATTATTACAAAAGAAATATCAAATTTCATTTAATGATATGGAAAAATTGGCAAGAGATAATATTAAAGATAGTCATAGAATTGATATAATTGATAATAGATTCTATAATCCTAAAGATATAGAAGATGAAATATTATCTTATTATAAAGACACTAATCAGCCAAGCGTATCAAAAGATCAGAGAGGTATTATAATAGCTTCAGTATATAATTCCTTAGCTGAAAGTTATGCAAAATACATTAGTAGTCTTAAAAAACTATTAAATAAAGATATTAAAACTTTATGTATTGTTGGCGGCGGTACTAGGGATAAATTAATATGTGAACTTACAAAAGAGAAAACTGGATTAGAAGTTTCTGTAGGCCCTATAGAATGTACTGCTACTGGTAATATATTAGCACAATTCAAAGCTTTAGGAATTCTAAAAGATACTAAAGAGATGAGAAAATTAGTTATTAATAGTTTTGAAATAAAAAAAATATAATATTTAAGGAGAATAAATATGTCTGATTCTAATAGAAAAGAGTTAGCTCAAAAGATTATAGATACTTGTTTAAGTATGAGAAGAGATGGTGTTAATCAAGGTACTGCTGGAAATGTAAGTTTAAGATTTAATGATGGTATGCTTATAACTCCATCTGGTATGCCTTATGAGATTATGACTCCAGATGATATAGTTTTTGTAGATGCAGAAGGAAATCCTGAAAAAGATAAAATTCCTTCTAGTGAATGGAGATTCCATTTATCAATTCTTAAAGATAATCCAAATTATAATGCTGTAATACATAACCATGCTATTTATTCATCAATGGTTTCTATTTTAAATATAGATTATATACCAGCTATACATTATATGGTAGGTGTTGCTGGCGGAAATAAGATTCCTTGTGCTAAATATGCTACTTATGGTACTCAAGAATTATGTGATAATATTTCTGAAGCTATGAAAGGCTATAAAGCTTGTATATTAAAAAATCATGGTTTGGTTGCTACTGATGAAACTTTAGAGAAAGCTTATCATGTTATGATGGAAGTTGAGAATTTAGCTAGATTATATATGGGTGTTAGAGGAATAGGCGATTATTCTGTTTTACCTGATAGTGAAATGGAAGTGGTTTTAGAAAAATTTAAAAATTATGGTTTGAATGTAAAACATAAAACTAAAAAATAAATCTTCTTAAAGAATAAAAAGGAAGAAATATTTATAAAAAATAAAATAATAGGAGTGTTTTTATGGCTAGATATATTCTAAATGAAACAAGTTATTTCGGTGTAGGTATAAGAAGTGAACTTGCTACTGAAATCAAAGCAAGAGGTTTTAAAAAAGCCCTTTTAGTAAGTGATAAGGTTTTGGATTCTTGCGGCGTACTTAAAAAAGTTAAAGATGTTTTAGATGGTGCTAATATTGCTTATGATGTATTTTTAGATATTAAGCAAAACCCTACTATCAAAAACTGTAAAGACGGTTTAGCAAAATTTAATGAATCTGGTGCTGATTTCTTAATAGCAGTTGGCGGTGGTTCTGTAATGGACGTTGCTAAAGCTATAGGTATTACTAAAAATAATCCAGATTTTGCTGATGTTAAATCTCTTGAAGGAGTTGCAGCTACTAAAAATAAAAGCGTACCTATTATGGCTCTTCCTACTACTTGCGGTACTGCAGCTGAAGTTACAATTAACTATGTAATTATTAATGAAGAAGAAAACAGAAAAATGGTTTGTGTTGACCCTAAAGATATACCTATAGTTGCTTTAGTAGATGCTGAACTTATGGCTTCTATGCCTAATAGCCTTGTTGCTGCTACTGGTATGGACGCTTTAACTCATGCTATCGAAGGTTATATCACTAAAGGTGCTCATACTATTTCTGATATGTTTGAATATAAAGCTATGCAGCTTATATCTAAACACTTAAGAGGTGCTGTTAAAGATAAAAATATGACAGATATGGACGGAATGAGCATTGCTCAGTATGTTGCTGGTATGGGTTTCAGTAACGTAGGACTTGGTATTGTTCACTCTATGGCTCACCCACTTGGAGCTATATTTGATATTCCTCATGGTGTTGCTAATGCTGTACTTTTACCTACTGTTATGGAATTCAATATGCCAGTTTGTATAGACAAATATGTTGATATAGCTGTAGCAATGGGAGAAAAAGTTGACGGATTAAGCAAAGAAGAAGCTGCTAAATTAGCTGTTGAAGCTGTTAGAAAACTTTCTAAAGATGTTAATATTCCTGCTAACTTAAGAGAATTAAAAATCAAAGAAGAAGATCTTCCTAGATTAGCAAAAGACGCTTTAGCTGATGTATGTACTGGCGGAAATCCTAGAGATGTAACATTAGATGATATATTGGCTTTATATAAGAAAGCTTATTAATATTAATTAAGTATTCTTAAAAATTCTTTACAAGGTTACTGCTTTAATTAAGTAGTAACCTTTTTAATATATAGAATATTAATACCAAAAGATTTATATATTTTATCACTTTTATTTATAAGTAATAAATTCTTTTATATATGTTGCAAGGTATATTTTTGTTCTTTTATAATACCATACATACACTTATAGTGGACTTTGTCATGTACTCTTTCAGTCGCAGGCACTCTCTACGATCGCAAAAGAAGTGGGGTTCTGCACGCTATGTACTTCGTAAGGGCAAAGCCCAATATATTAAAAAAAATATAATTTATTTTTGACAAAGTATAGTTGTTTAGGCATATACTAAGAATTTTTAAGTTTGTCAATTTTTTTATTGTTCTTTTTCCCGCCGCACGCCACAGGCGGACTTCGTCAAGAACCTTATATCCTCGATAAACTCGGATACGCTTCGCGAAAGTGCAAATATAAAATTAGTATTAAATCATACTAATTATGTTTTACATGTAATATAAATTACTAAAATTAAGTCGAAATGCAGCCTTTTTGCTTCTTTGGGGCACGCCAAAGGCACTCCCTACGGTCGCAAAAGAAGTGGGGTGCTGCGTAAGCACACAGCGTGGTGGGCAAAGCCCTGCAGATATTTAAAATTTAAAAAAATTATTTTGACAAAATATAGTTGTTTAGGTATATACTGAATATTTTTTAATAATTTAATTAGAATGTTTTTTTTCACTTCCTCTTAAATGAAACTGTGCTGAGTAATTGTATACTTGCTTAGGAGTATTAAATGTTTTTTGTTCTAATAGTACTTTTGTGGCATTAATACCTATATCAAATGCTGGGAATACAACTTCTGATATGTTTTGATTTTCTGAATATAAATTAACAACTTTATCAAATGATATTATTGATACATCTTCCGGTATTGATAATTTTAATTCTTTTAAAGCTTTTAATATACCTATGGCAACAATTTGATTAGCTGCTAGTATTGAATCGAATTTTATATTATCTTTTACAAGTTGTTTTATGATATCATATCCGCTGTCGCTGTTGTTAAAATCACCATAGTATACTCTCTCTATACCATTATCTAAATGATGGCTTCTAATACTTTCTAAAAATCCCTCTTTTCTTTCTTTAGCATTACTTAGATTTAAACTTCCTGTTATTATTATAGGGTTTTTTGCCCCGCCTTCTATCAATAAATCAGTTGCCTTTTTAGCAGCACTAAAATTGTTGGATAAATTTTTTATATATATATCTTCAAAATCTAAATTTCTATCTACTAATGAAACAATATTTGTATTTCTATTATAAGGTAATTTATCTCTCTTAGCTGAAGCAGGAACCCATATTACGCCTATATCTTTATCTTCTTCTATTCTTGAGAAAATTTTTATTTCTTCTTCTATAGATTCATTTGTAAGATATATTTCAAAAGGTGTATTATTTTGTTGAACTGTAAATATTATACCATTAAATAAATCCAAATAAAAAGTATTGCTTAAATCTGGTATTATTAATATAACTTTTTTTACACACTTTATATTAAAGCATTCATCAATGCCTTTATTTTTTAAAATATCATTAATTTTATTTCTGGTAGATTCTTTTACCGAATTCGGGTCTTTCAACATTCTAGAAATAGTAGCAGGGGAAATGCCGCTTATCCTAGATAATTCTCTTATCTTCAATTTTGTATTTCCTTAAATTATTTATATGTTTGTTTGTTATATTATAATTAAATATTTGAAATATATTATAATATTAGGTAAAAAAAATCAATCTAAATTATCATATTAAAATAATTAATTATGAATAAAACTATTGACATTTTTTTTGTTTTTTTATTAAAAAAAAATTATGTTTTTAGTATTTGTAACAATTTTTTGTACAATTTTATTTATATATAAATAAAGTTTCATTTTGTTTATAACTATTTTATATAAATAAATTAAAAATAATTAATATAAGAATATTGTTATAACAAACTTTAAATTTTTGAATTTAAAATAAAAAAATAAAAAATAAATAGCTTACAATATATAAAAATAATTGACTTTACTAAAAATTATGGTAATATAAAGTTTATCAATTTTAGGATAATAGTATATGTTTTTAATAACCAATTTACAACAAATGTTATTCTTAAATCAGGACTCTTTTCCCGAGATAATTTCTCTATAATATGCCGTGTGCATATTCAACCTTTACATCTAATTAATAATCACATAACTAATTAAAATAAAAAGTATTAATATATATTTTTTGTTTTGCAGTTATATATTAATTTTTATCATTTGAAAAAGTTTTATTAACATTTTTATAAGGAATTTTTTATGTCTAAAGTATTAGTTGAATTTATAAATACATGCCCTACTTGTGATGGGTATTCATCATATTTAAATGAACTTCAAAAAAGTTATGGAGATAAGATAGAAGTAAAATTATACTATGCTGGAAAAGATTTTGATTATTTAGCAAAGTATGGAATGGTAGACAGAGGTACATTGATTATAAATGAAAAAGATAGATACGATGTTTTAAGTAAAAAATTAATTGAACAAGAAATTAAAAAAGCTGTAGAAGCTCAAAATTCATAATTGGATAAAATAATATGTTGATGCATTTTTTATATGTATTCTGGGACTTTTTGGTTATAAGTTCTGAATGGATTGTTATAAGTTTAATATTATCTGGAATAATACATGCTTTTGTTCGTCCACAGTCTTTGCAAAAATCTATAGGAAATAAAAAGCTATCTTCTTTGATAAAAACAACTATATCAGGAGCACTTTTGCCTATATGCAGCTGCGGTGTATTACCTTTGGCATTGAGTTTATATAGAACTGGTGCATATTTGGGACCAACACTTTCTTTTTTGGCGGCAACTCCAATAATAAATCCTGCGGCAATAATAGTTGCATTCGCTATGTTGGGTAAAGAAATTACTATTATATATATTTTATGCGGAATATTTCTTCCTTTAATAATAGGAATGTTAGGAAATATTTTCGGCGGTAAAGAATTGATATCGCCTGAAGTTTTGAAATTACAAAGTATGAATATTAAAATTCCTGAAAATACTTATGTAGATAAAACACCTTGGTATAAAAAATTATTCAATGGTATCTTATGGGGATTTAATAATCTTGGAATAGAGATAAGCAGATTTATATTATTAGGTACTTTATTTGGTGCGATTTTAATAACAGTAATACCTCAGTCATTTGTTATGCAGTATTTAAGCAATCCAAAATTAGTATCAATAATAGGAATAACAGCAGTAGGCTGTATAATGTATGTATGTGCTTTGGGACATATACCATTTATAGCTGCATTGATATCGGCTGGTGCTTCACCTGGTATAGCTATAACTTTTTTAATTACTGGTGTTGCTACTAACATATCAGAATTAATTAGTATTTACAAGCTCATAGGTAAGAGAACCTTAATCATATATTTAATTTCTATGCTTTTTTTTGGTATCTTGATAGGTTACATTACAAATATTTTATTAACGGATAGTTTTACGCCCATCTTTGATTTATCAAATTCTAAGAAGCAGATAGAAATAGCTAATAATATAAACATATCTTTTCCAGATTGGTTTAGAAATATATGTGCTGTTGTTGTCTTATTTATGGGCTTGTATTCATGGTTTATGGTAATAGTAAAAAAAATACAACTATTAATAAATAAATCAGGCAAGGAAAAAGAAATTCAATGTTAAGAATATTGTATGCTATATGTATTTGTATATTTTTTCTATCTTGCAGTAAAAGTAATGTAGAAAATATAAAAGATGCTGAGGGTATAAAAAACAAAGAATTATATAGCGTTTATATTAATAAATATTCTGATAAAGAATTATTAACTTTTTTGGAGGGTGATTTCAGCGGAGATAATGAAGATGATTTGATAATAATTTATAAAGAATCTGAATATTCAAATAAATTAGTTGGAATATATAAAGATTCTAATAGTGGAAAAATACTAATGACTACTCCAATACCTGCACCTATAGAGAATTATACAATCAAATTCTACAATATAGATGAAAAAGTACCTAATGAAATTTTGGTATCAGGTAAAAAAGGTGCTAGTATAGGTTTTGCTGTTTATAGGCTTGAGAATGGAGAGCTAATAAGTTTGTTTGAAAATGGCATGGAAAAATGTTGCTAAGATAAAAAATTAATTAAAAGAATTCAATGAGGAGAATAAAAATGAAAAAAATTGTGATTATTTTTTCTATGATGTTGTTTGCTGTTTCATGCGGAGGCGGTGATAAAGTATCTAAAGGAACAGATGCTTCTTCTATTCCGGAAGATGTACAAGCTATAGTTGCCGATTATAATTTGGAAGAATTAAGCGATGCAGATAAAAAGTATAAAATTAATTTAGGATATTATAACTGCGATCATATGACAGCAGCTTGTGTTGGAGAGGATACTGGAATATTTAAAGCATTAGGTTTGAATGTTACAGTTACAGGTAATGGTAATGTTCCGGAAGCTATGAGTGCAGGTCAAATGGATATGGCTTATGCAGGTTTTACAACTACTTTGAATGCTGTAAAAAATAAAGTGCCTCTTTTTATAGCAGCAGAAAATCATACAGGCGGTGCTGAATATTTTGTTGTTTCTAAAGATATAGAAAAGCCGGAAGATTTACTTAATAAAAAAATATCTATGGGAGCAAATGCTGAAACAGTAAATTTAAACTGGGCTGAATGGACAGAACAATTGAATATACCTAGAGACACAACATACTATGAAAATTTTTCTATGAGTGATTCAGATGCATATTTTGCATTCAAATTGGGACAATTAGATGGTTACGGTGCATGTGACCCTTGGGGTTCTATGGCAGAATATGAGAACACTGGTAAAATATTAAAAAGACAAAATACTGACAGAGAAATAGACGGACATGGAACTTGCTGTAAAGTTTGTATGAATTATAACTTTGCTAAAGCTCATCCAAAATTGGCAGAAAGAATATTACTTGCTCATGCTATGTCTATAGAATATATGTATCTTCACCCTTATAAAGCAGCAGAAATATTTGCTGAAAATTATAATGTTCCTTTGGAAGTAGGTCTTATGACTTTATGGAAAAAACTTAATGAGGAAGGAAGAACTATCACTTGGAAATTAAATAGAGATTATGTTCATAATCAAATGAAAACTATGAGAAGATTAGGCGTAAGAGATGATATTAATTCTCTTGATATAGATGATTATATTGATTTATCTTACTTTGATAACTGCGGTGCTAAAGATTTTGATGTATTTATTAAAGAAGAAGTTGATCCAATATTCCCTCTTGGTATGAGTTATGAAGATTGGAGAGCTAAAGCAGTTGAAGTTGATAATATTAAAGAAGAGCCAAAAGCTTAAAAATATAGTATATACCTAAACAACTATATTTTGTTAATTTTAGTTTTTTCAATTTTATTGTTTGTGGTGGCTTTGCCCTTACGAAGTACACAGCGTGCAGCACCCCAGTTCTTTTACCGAGTAGGTACCTTTTGGTATTGGTATAAAAGAACCTTATATCCTTGACAGGCTCGGATACGCTTCGCGAAGAACTGCATTTTTATAGGTTATACTCTATATTTAATAGGCATGTTTTTAATATAAAGTTATAGCAATTGCGTTTTTTGCTACTTTTTTGTGCGACAAAAAAGTAGATAAAATTTACATAAAGTGTATCAGTTGACGCTGTTATTTTTGGAAACAAAACTTCTTCTACTACAAGAGAAGTTAACATACAGTGTGATTAGAAAGCTCATATATCAAAATAGAATATTAACTTTATTTTGATGTATTTATTAATGAAAGGAATAAGATGAGTATATGATAAAAAGAAATAAATATATTATTATATTTACTGTTATTTTTATAATATGCTTCATCTTATTTCAAAATTATAAAAATGCTTTAGATAAAAATAAAAAAGATAAAATAACAATAGCATGCGGAAATGATGCTTCCGGAATGCTGTTTGATTATATAATAAATAGTAAAGAGTCTAATATAGAATTTTCTAATTTAGATTATATACAGTTTTTGGATTGCTGCGGTTCTCAGGCTGAATTTGCTTTTATATCCGGTAAGGTTGATATGGCAGTTTTATGTCCTGATGCAGCTTTTCAATTGATGTCTGTAGATACAAATTATTATATAGTTGATTCTATAGTAAATGGTTCTAATATATTGGTTTATTATGATGAAAGTTATGATAATATTGAACCAAAAGATATTGGATATATGAATAAAAGGTTATTGCAGGAAGCTCTTTTAAAAGAAAGATATAAAAATTCTAATTATTATCCAATGCTTGCTACTGCTTTGCCTTATGCTTTAGAAAAGAAAACAGTTGATGCTATTTTTATTGATATTATATTGGCTTTAAAAATTAAAAATGCCAGATTTAAAAAGATAGATACAGAAAAAACTGATTATTATTTAGTTGCATCCAAAAAATTAAAAGATACAGTTATGCTTAATGATTTTATCAAAGTCTATAATGAAGCTATTGATGATATTGATAATGAAACAGTATTATCAAATGTACTTGCTGATTATTTGGATATTTCAAATTCTGAAGGAGAAATGAATATATGGAAAACAATGGGCGTCAGGTTCCACAAAATAAAAGCAGAGTAATAAATTTAGGAAATGCCGGAAACAGTATGTTTATGAAATTTTATAGTGTTTCTGTACTTCTTGCAATTATGATTATTTGGTATTTTCTTGCCAAAAAAATAGATAATAATTTATTGCTTCCGGACTTTATACTTACTTGTAAAGAGTTTTTTAAGTCTTGGGTTGATTCTTATACGGTACAAAATTTACTTATAACATTAGAAAGAGTATTCAGAGGATTTATTATAGCTTGTATTATAGGTTTGCCTTTAGGACTTATTATGGGATATTCAAAACCTATACTTTTAGCGATATCTCCAATAATAAACTCAATAAGACAAGTACCTATAATGGCTTGGATACCCTTAGCTATAGTTTGGTTCGGATTAGGCGACGGCCCTACAATATTTTTGATTACTATGAGTGCAATATTTCCTTTAATAATAAATACAATAGACGGAGTTAGAGGAATAGATCCTAATTATATAAATGCTGCCAGAAGTATGGGAGCTAAAAATATAGATATAATGCTTGATATAATTTTACCTGGTGCATTGCCTTCATTTCTTACAGGATGCAGACTTGCTTTAGGTTTGGGTTGGATGAGTGTAATATGTGCAGAGTTTATAGCTACAAGCAAAGGATTCGGATTCATACTTGTTGAAGCTCAGCAAAGACTTGAAACTCCTAAACTTTATGCTCTTATGATAGTATCAGCTATTATAGGATTCAGTATGGATAGAATATTAATTATATTAGAAAAATTACTTACTTCTTGGAGATTTAAAAATGGCAATTCTTGAAGTTAATAATGTATGCAAATCTTTTAAAACTTCAAAGAAGGCTCCGGAAGTTGAAGTATTAAAGGATATTAATTTTCAAATAGAGAAGGGTGATTTTGTTACATTGCTTGGCCCTTCAGGATGCGGAAAAACAACTCTTTTAACTATAATTGGAGGGTTCCAAAATCCAAGTTCCGGAGAGGTATTGCTTGAAGGTCAAAGAATAGAAAAGCCTTCTTCTGACAGAGGATATGTATTTCAAAATTATGCTTTGTTTCCTTGGATGAATGTTGAGAAAAATATACTTTATTCTTTAAAATTTTCCAGTATGACAAAAGAGGAAAAAAGAAAAAGACTAGAAGAATTACTTGAAATCTCTCATCTTAAAGGACATGAAAAGAAGTATCCTATATCACTTTCAGGAGGAATGCAGCAGAGAGTTGCAGTAGTAAGAGCATTAGCACCTAATCCAAAAATATTGCTTTTAGATGAACCACTTGGGGCAATAGATTTGCAGATGAGAGAGCATATGCAAAATGAATTATTGCAGTTAGTTAAAGAAAGCAACAGTACTATATTAATGGTTACTCATGATGTTTCGGAAGCTGTTTATATGAGTGACAGAGTTATTGTTATGAGCTTAAACAAAGGAGAAATTGTTGCTGATATAAAAATAGATTTAAAGCACCCTAGAGAAAGAGACAGTGCAGAGTATTTAGAGCATGTTAGGGAACTTACTAATAATGTTAAAAAGGCTTTTATAAATAAACCTATTGAAGCATAATAGTATTTTCTTTAATTTATAAATTTTAATAATTACAAATATTTTCGGAGGAGTTAATTAAGATGAAAGTAGCTTATATTTTCAGCAGCCAAAATTCGCATATGATTTTGGATAAGATGGTAATTCCGCAATTATTAAATGATAATCATGGAGCGGAAGTTGTAGGTATGATGTTTTTTGCAGACAATACTTTTATGCTTACTAAAGGAAGCAGTGTAGGAGACAGACTTTCAAAAGTATTGGAAAAGAAAAAAATACTTCTTATGGCATGTAATATCTGTGCTATAGAACGCGGTATAGATGATAAGCTTATTGATGGTGCTTGCATAGGCTGTTTTCCAGATTTATATAAGGCTTTGGAAGGAAGCGGTGTAGAGCAAGTTATAACTTTATAAGGAGTATTTTATGTTTGACGCCAATTTTATGAATAAGTATGGTGTATCTGATAAATATCATAATTTACCTTCAGATATACAAGAGGCAAGATTAAGATTAATAAACAGAGTTATAGATACAGGCTGTACTATTAATCGTGAAGAAGCTATTAAAATATGCGGAGATGAAAAACTATATAATACTTTATTAGAAAAAGAAATTATCACTATGAGCGGTGATTCTGTAGCATTTTTATATCCTGTATCAGCTATGGAAACTAATCACAGAGTTAAACTTGCTGACGGCAGAGAATTTTGTTCTATGTGTGCCATAGATGCTTTAGGTTCTTATAGTTTATTTCATCAGGATACTGAAATTAATTCTTTATGCAGTCAAACTGGTGAAAAAATATATGTGAGAATTAAAGACAGACAAATAGCTGAGCATTACCCTAATGATATTCATGTAATTCATGTGGATTTAAATAAAAATAAGAATTGGGCAAGCACTTGCTGAAATATTATGAATTTCTTTGGTTCAAAGAATGACATGAATGAATGGCTTAAAAATCAAGATATAGATAATAATACAATATACCTTTTAGATTTGCCTACAGCTTTTAGAGTAGCTACGGCTATATTTAGATTATAAGTGGTTTCCTTAAAATTAATTATATTATAAAGCTGCAGATATAATTATTATATTTGCAGCTATTTTATTATTTATAGGATATTTCTTTTCCGATTATTGTATCAGAGAATACACCATTATTATAAACTATATTGCCTCTTACAATAGTAGTTAGAACTTTTCCTCCTCTTTTAAATCCTAAATAAGGAGACCAAGCCGCTTTTGTGATTATATCTTTTTCTTCTATTTCTGAATTATCATTTAAATCTATTATTACAAAATCAGCATCATAATTTTCTTGTAATAAGCCTTTATTATTTATACCGAAAATTTTTGATGTATTTTCAGTCATTATTTTTGTTAATAATTGTAAATCTATAGTATTATCATTAACTTTTTTAAGCATCAATTCTAATGAATGTTCCACAGAAGGAATGCCGAAAGTTAATTTTTCCATTTTTTCACTTATCAAGTGCGGAGCATGGTCTGTTCCAATAGTGTCAATTGTACCGTCTAGTATTGCTTTCCATAAAGCTTCATTGTCTTTTTTTTCTCTTAATTCCGGTTTCATTCTAAGAAGCATTTTATTTTTATCATTTTTATTAACATCTTCAATATTTAAAAATAAATGATGAGGAGTTGCTTCTCCGTATATTATCATTCCGGAATCTTTTGCTTTTTTCAATGAATTAATTTCACTTTCCAAAGATAAATGGCATAAATATAATGGAGTATTTGTTTTTTTAGCTATACTGATTGCTTTATCAACCATTTTATCTTCAGCATGTACGGTAACTATTTTAGATACTTCAAATAATTTTTCTAATATTTTATCATCTTCTACAAGCATGTTTCCTGTTGAAGCATTAAAGAAAATTTTTGTTGATGCTGCATCATTAATGATATTTTTTATATCGTCACTATTGTCTGTTTTACTTCCTCCGAAATGAAAGCCATAATCAACATAAGATTTTCCAATCATCATAGATTTTTTTGAAAGTAAATTTTCTTTTGATATGGTGTTTGGTACAGTATTTGGCATATCCAAAAAAGTTGTAATACCGCCTCTTGCTGCAGCTTTACTTCCAGAATTAAAATCTTCTTTATGAGTAAGTCCCGGATCTCTCATATGTACATGAGGATCTATAATTCCAGCAATTACATAATTATAGTTTGCATTTATTATATTATCATCTTTATAGTTTAAATAATTATTATCTAAATCTATTTTTTTTATTTTTTCGTTTTCTATAATGATAGAAACAGTTTTATTATTTATAGTTTTAGCATTTTTTATAATCATATATTTTATATTCTCTATATATACTAAAAATTTTTAAGTTTGTCATTTTTTTATTCAACTTTTTCCCGCCGCACACGCTCTGCGGACTTCGTCAAAGTTGCAAAAAGTGCAATTACATAATTAGTACTAAATCATACTAAAATTGTTTTACATGTAAGATAGGTTATTAATTTAAGCTAAAATATAGTCCTTTTGCTTCTTTGGGTCACCAAAAGAAGTGGGGTGCGGGGCAAAGCCCTGCAGATATTTAAAATTTAAAAAAATTATTTTTGACAAAATATAATTGTTTAGGTATATACTAAAAATTTTTAAGTTTGTCAATTTTTTTATTGTTCTTTTTCCCGCCGCACGCCATACCTACACCTACGGTGGACTTCGTCAGGTACTCCCTACGGTTGCAAAAGAAGTGGGGTATGGGGCAAAGCCCCATATATAAAAATATAGCTGCTTATGTATATATTATTAATATAAATTATTTTCCTATTTCTCTGTTACAATAATAGCAGAAATCTCCGTAGCTTCTTTTCATAACTTTATTTTTTGTTTTTTCAAAGTGAGTAACACATTTACTATTTGTACAAAGCATTTCTTTATTTTCTACTATTGGGTAAGGTTTCTCTTTTCTTTTAGATGTTAATTCTATTACTCCTGAAGCAATGGCAAGCATAGCCATTCTAGTAGGTACGCCGTTTCTAGCTTGAACAAAATATTTAGCATATTTTGTATCATCTAAATCTATATTAATTTCATCAACTCTTGGAAGAGGATGCATTATTATCATATCGTCTTTACATTTACCTTCTATAGTAGCTCTTGATATATTAAATGCATGTTTTACTTTTTCAAATTCTTGAATATCATCAAATCTTTCTTTCTGTATTCTAGTCATATATAAGCAGTCTACATCTTTTAATATTTCTTCATAATTGTTTAATTTTTTATATTTGATTTGAGATTTGTCTAATTCTTTTAATATATAATCAGGTATTTGTATAATATCAGGAGAAATAAAATAAAATTCTCCATTAAATCTTTTTAAAGCTTTTGCCAATGAATGAACAGTTCTTCCATATTTAGTATCACCAACAAATGCTATTTTTTTATTTTCTATACTTCCTAGTTCTTCTCTCAAAGTATATAAATCTAATAATGTTTGGCTAGGGTGTTCATTAGATCCGTCTCCGGCATTTATTATAGGACAATCAGTAACTTCTTCTGCGAACCTGGCAGCTCCGTCTATATTATGACGCATAACTATAACATCAGAATAAGCAGAAACCATTATGATAGTATCTCTCAAAGATTCGCCTTTCATTATAGAACTTTTATCAGGGTTATCGAAACCTAATTCTTTACAGCCCATTTTATAAGCTGCTGAAGTAAATGATAATCTAGTCCTAGTGGAAGGCTCAAAAAATATACTTGTCATTATTTTGCCGTCCAATATTTTCATTCTTTCTTTACTATCAGTGTTATCTAATCTTTTAGCAACATCCAATACCTCAATAATTTCATCTTTTGATAACTCTTTGACAGATATAAAGTTTCTCATTTTGGCTCCCTTAAAAAATAATTTAATATGATAATATGTTTTTTGATTTTGGATAAAAAAAAGGAATAAAATTGTTAAAGATAACAACTTTATTCCTTATATTTTTAAAAAATTCCAAATTCGTTAAGTTAAATAAATAGATCGAATAGAGTAACAAATAAAAAATTGACTTGTGCTTTAAAAAAATATTTTTCATCTTTTTACCTATTCGTTATAAATTGAATGGATTATATCATACATATAGAAAAAATCAAGTAATAATTTATCATTTATATATTTTTAGTTGAAATAAAATCTTTTATAGTTATAATTGCTTTATATTTTTATGGTAGGTAATGTATGTATTTAGAAGAAATAAACAGCCCTAGTGATTTAAAAAAATTAAATGTAGAAGAATTAAAAATATTATCTTCAGAGATAAGAGAATTTTTAATAAATAATGTATCAAATACAGGCGGACATTTAGGAAGCAATTTAGGTGTGGTTGATTTAACTCTTGTGCTTCATTATTTATTTTCTTCTCCAAGAGATGCTTTTATATTTGATGTAGGACATCAGGCATATACTCATAAAATAATTACAGGAAGAAAGGATAAATTCCATACATTGAGAACTTACGGCGGAATTTCAGGATTTCCAAAAAGATGCGAATCAGAACATGACATAGAAGAAACAGGGCATTCATCTACATCATTATCATTTGCCTATGGTTTGGCATGTTCAAAAAATATATTAGGACTTAGAGGCGATGTTATAGCTATAATAGGTGATGGAGCTATGACAGGCGGTATGGCACTTGAGGCTATGAATAATATTGCTCATACTGATACTGATATAATTATAGTTCTAAATAACAATGAAATGTCTATAGGTAAGAATATAGGTGCTATATCAAAATTTTTAAATACAACATTAAATGACAGTTTGATTCAGGAAGCTTCAGAAAAGGTTAGGGGACTTGTTTCTAATTTACCTTTCGGAGATATAGCAAATGAGTTTATAGACAGAGGTAAAGGTGCTATTAGAACTTTTGTTGCTCCTGGAATAGCCTTCAGAGAAATGGGATTTAAATATTTTGGCCCAGTTGATGGTCATAATTATGAAGAATTACTTGATATATTCCAAAAAGTTAAGTCTATAAGAGGCCCTAGATTGGTACAAGTTAATACTGTTAAGGGTAAAGGATACAAAATAGCAGAGGAAAATCCTTCCAAATTCCATGGCATAGCCCCTTTTAATATTGAAACAGGGGAATTAAAAAATAAATCTAATGCTAAAACATTTTCTAATCTTGCGGGAGAATGTATTGTAAATGCTGCAAAAGAAAATAAAAATGTTGTTGCTATAACTGCAGCAATGGAGTCAGGTACAGGATTAACAGAGTATGCAAAACTTTTTAAAGATAGATTTTTTGATGTCGGCATAGCAGAGCAGCATGCTGTTACTTTTGCTGTTGGTCTTGCTGAGAATGGAATAATACCTTTTGTATGCTTATATTCTACATTTTTGCAAAGAGGATATGATCAAGTTATACATGATATTGGCATAATGAATGCAAATGTTAAACTTATGATAGATAGGGCAGGATTGGTTCCGGAGGACGGAGATACTCATCAAGGCGTATTTGATGTTTCTTTTTTAAGAATTGTACCAAATATTACTATAATGGCTCCGGTTGGTGAAAAAGATTTCAGGGATATGGTAAAAAAAGCTGTAGAATATAAAGGCCCTACAGTAATCAGATATAATAAATCAGCTGTAAGAGAATTAAAAGAAAATATTGTTGCTGATGATTTTGAAATTGGTAAGGCTCATATAATTAGAAATGCTGAAAAAACTAATAATCTTATTATAAGTTATGGTCAAACTCTTATAGATATAGTTGATGCTGCTGATGAGATGAACTTTGATGCTACTATACTTAATTTATCTACTTTAAAGCCTCTCGATGAAGAAACAATTTTAAATTTAGTAAAAAAATCTGATAAAATCTTAATTATAGAAGAGTCTATTAAGTCAGGCGGTATAGGAAGTGCTATATTAGAATTATTAAGTGATAATGAAATATACAAAACTGTAAAAATTCATGCTTTGCCTAATAAGTTTTTTGAAGTAGCTACTAGAAATGAACTTTTAAATATGTATAAACTTGATAAAGACGGATTAAAAGAAGTAATAAAAAATTATTTTTTATAATTTGATTTTTTTTATTTCTTTTAAGTATTGTATAAACATATCCATTACAATTGGATCAAGCATTATATTTTTTTCTACAAAGTTTTCGACCATATAGTTTACAGCTTCTTTGCTTGATTTATTAAAGCTATGTGTTAAAGTGTCATATACATCTAGAACTTCCAAAATTTTGGCTGGCAGATATGTTAAGCTTTGAAGAGTTAATATATCTTTATAATCATAAGAAACTATATATTCTATATCATGATTTGGATTTCTTTTTATAGCTGCTTTATATAATTCACTGAAAAGTCCGTATCCATGTCCGTAATATTCATGATGCAAAGAAACGGTTAAAGATACTCCTTCGCTTCCACGCATAAAATATTTTGTAAAGTTGTAGTCCTTTATGGAATGATTATCTTTTTTCTCTTCAGGTATAGGTATATAGTCATGATTATTTTCAAGTGCAATATCATGCATTAATATTCCTATAGTTGTATCCAGCAATGTATTAGCTTCTAACTTTCTTATTCCAAGTTTAACATTTGTTTCTAAACTGTTTTCTGTATCTATATTGTACATTTTATATATTTTCTCAGAATATTTGTAGTAAGTTTTTTTGAAATCTACTCTTATTTTATTAGTTAGTCCTTGACTCATTTTTTCATTAAAAAATAGTATCGCTTCTATTGCTGTCAAAAATACCCTATTAATATGTCCTATTGTGGAGTCAGATTTAAATGCTTCCATATTTTCAAAAATATTATTAGTTTCATACTCTTTTTTATATATTATCATAGATATTTCAGATATTAAAAGTTTTATCATTTTTGATAGGTTTATTATATCTTCTTCATCATTGCTTAACGTATTGTTTTCTTTTTTCTGAAGATAATCTATATATTGAAGCCTTAATATAAAAGCTATTTCTACAAGCATTTTGGAGATGGCTGATGCGGTTTCAGCGTCTAAGAAGTTTTTACGGTAATAAGTGAGTTTTGCTATATATTGTCTTAAATAATTCTGTATTTCTTTATTTGATTTATTAATAATATTTTGAAGTATATTTATTTCTTTATTAGCTATTTCTTTATTTGTAGGTATGCAAAATTTGAATTTATTGTAAAAATCTTCTGCTTTTATACTCAAAATTTCTCCTTATACAATATTTCATATAGTAACATTATATATCATGATATTATATTTTTCAATTATATTTTTTGTATATGCATGTATTAAAATTATTATTAACGGTAATTTTTTCATTTCTTTAATAAAAAATATGTGAGTTATGATATACCTAATCTTTTTACGGCTTCCGAAATATGCTCTAGCCCTATAATTTTTATTCCTTCTATATTTTTTACTTCTTTTAATGCACGCTTAGAAATATATACTTCTTTTAAAGAAAATTTTTTCATTTCTTTTATGCGTCTTTCTATAAATCTTACAGGTCTTATCTCTCCTGAAAGTCCCAATTCTCCAATATATGCAGTTGTTCTTTGTATAGATATTCCGGACATACTTGAAGCTATTGCCATTGCTATAGAAAAATCACTTGCGGTTTCTTTAACATTAAGTCCGTTTGCTATATTAATATATACATCTTGATTCGATAAATTTAAATGTGCTCTTTTTTCTAATATAGCTATTATTATTAAAAGTCTATATTGATCATAACCTATTGTAAGTCTTCTAGGATAACCAAATGCACTGCTTCCAACTAATGCTTCCTGTTCTACGCAAAATACTCTGCTTCCTTCTATTACAGGAGTTATAACACTTCCGGCAAATACTGTTTCATTTAAACCTCTGGTAAATACTCTTGAAGGGTCTTTTACTTCCATTAATCCTTTTTCTGCCATTTCAAATATGCCTACCTCATCAACAGTTCCAAAACGGTTTTTTACAGCACGAAGTATTCTGTACATTACTTTATCGTCGCCTTCAAAATATAATACACAATCAACAATATGCTCTAAAATTTTAGGGCCTGCTATCGTACCTTCCTTTGTTATATGTCCAACAAGGAATATTGTTATATTTTTTAATTTTGCAGTTTGCATTAAAGCCCAAGCACAGTTTTTTATTTGTGCCGGAGAACCTGCTATGCTGTTAGTTGAAGGACTATATATCGTTTGTATAGAGTCTATTATTGCTAGGGTAGGAGGTTCATCTAATAAAGTATTTATTATATTATCACAATTTGATTCTGATGATATTAAGAAGTCTGAATCTGCAAGATCTAATCTGTCAGCTCTTAATTTTATTTGTTCAAGAGATTCCTCGCCTGTGAAATAATAAACTTTTTCATTTTTAGCTATATTTGAGGCAACTTGTAAAAGCAATGTGGATTTACCAATTCCCGGTTCACCTCCTATAAGAATAACACTTCCAGATACTAAACCTCCGCCCAAAACTCTATTAAGCTCATCTATGTTGGTTGACATTCTTGTGCTTTCATTAGTTTTTATTTTTTTTATAGATGTTAATGCTGCTTTATCGGTAGCAACTGAAGTTTTTTCTCTTATGCTTTTATTAACATCAGCACTTGGTTCTGTAAATGGTTTTAAAGTATTCCAAGAACCGCAGGAAGGGCATTTCCCCATCCAATTAATAGTGCTTTCTCCGCAATTATCGCATACAAATATAGTGTTATTTTTCTTTGCCATATTTTTATCAATTCTATAGTTTATTTATTTTATTATAATTTTTTTGTTTACCAATAAAAAACTTGTTA
>NZ_JAWLQI010000041.1:0-29373 GCF_036997785.1 Brachyspira pulli | reverse complement strand
GAAAATTGACAAAATATAGTTGTTTAGGTATATAAAGTTAAAATTAGTACATTTTATGCCACATTATATAGTATACTATATTCATTTGTTATATGGTTTTTTATATTAGGATTGTTAAAATTTCCTATTCAATTTAATTTCATTAATTCTTTTTTGTTAGAGAATATAAATAATATATTTAATATATATTCTAATAATAAAGAATTATTAAAGAATATAGATATATTATTTAATTTAATAATATTTTTTATAGTATTATATATTTTATCTTTTATTATTGGAATTATTATATCTATATTAAGACTAAAATTGAGAAAACAGTATAATTTTATATATGGATTTCTTTTTAAAAGAAGTCAATATGAAAATGTAGTAGATCAAGTATTTGAAACATTAATATATGACAATAATAATAAAACAATAATATTTAAAACTATTTCTGGAGATTATTTTATTGGAGAAGTTAGTTTAGTAAGTAGTAATTTACAAGGAAATTATATTTATTTTAGTAAAGTACAAAAATATAGTCAAAAAAGGAGGAAGTTTTTAAATGTAGTAGATAATATGGGGTATTGTATTAATGTTAATTCGATAGAGTATATGCACATATCTCCTGACAAGAATTTTGATGTAGAGAATCTTAAATGAAGTAAAATTATAATGCACATAGTAATAATGAGTATTATAAATATATGAAAATATTATAGAATAATAAGATTAAATAAATTAATATTTTTTTATTGGCTTTAACTATATATTACTCAATTTATTTTTTATAGTTTAATTAAAAAATCTAATTATAACTTAATTAGAAATTACAGCCCCTACACAAATTTTTATTAGATAAGAATTTTATTGGACACACGGTAAACTGAATTTTATATATTAAAAAATTTAACATTCAAAATTAATTTATATTTATAATTTTATTCAGCGTGCAATGCGGAAATTTAAAATCTAAACAAATCTATTGGGATTTATAATCATAGTAAAAGCTAAAAATAAAAATAGCATAAAAATAACAGATGAAAGTTATAAATGAAAATGGGCGGGCAATTATAATAAAATTTGTAAGTTAATTAATTTTTATTTCAAACCGTATTTGTTTTCAATATTTTTTATATTTTCTATAATACTATTATTAGTAGTATCTAACTCCAAAGCTTTTTTATAATCTTTTAATGCCTCTTTATACATTTTTAAACCATATTTAGCATTTGCTCTATTACAGTAGGCTTCAAAATAATTATTATCAAGTTCTATTGCTCTATCATAATCTTTAATAGCATCTTCAAAAAGCCCCATATCATATTTAATCATTCCTCTATTATTATATGATTTAATATGATTTGGATCTATTTTGAAATCTTTATTATTTTTTAAGGTTTCTTCATAAAAGTTTATAGCTTTATCATAGTCTTTTAAGCGAGATTTTTCTAATTTAGATTTGTCTATAGGCTTTTTAAAGAAATAGCTAAATATTGACATTGGTCGCTCCTATATAACAAATATTAATATAATCATTATAACATAAATAATTTTTTATATTTTAAAATTTTATTTACATCCCCGCCCTTTATTCTTTATTGTTTTATTTTGAAATTCTAATTTTTATTATCTTTATAACTTAATCAGAAATTACAGCCCCCACCCAAGTTTTTATTATATTTAAAATTTTATTCAACGCACGGTTTATATATTAAAAATATTAATATTTAAAATTAATTTATATTTATGATGATGTTTAGCGTGCGGATAGGATATTATGAATTTATATTTTTTATAGATGTATTATTATTTTTAGAAAGATTTGATATTATATATTTGCGGAAGTATTATATAATAATGTTTGATAAATACCTCCGCAAATAAAAATTTATTATTGATTAGAATTATTTTCTATAAATTCTCTTGCACTATCAACATCATAATTATAAGTCTTAAAGCCTTCATTTTCAGTATTATATATATTAATAATGTTTATGATGTCTTTTAAATCTTTAAAATAGTCTTCATTAGTTACTATATCAGATATGATTCTTAATACATTATAATTATGAGTTGTGAAGAACATTTGCATATCATTGTTTCTGCTTAAAGTTAATATGCTTCTTAATAAATGTCTTATAGCTTTGTTATGAAGTCCGTTTTCTATTTCATCAATAGATATAATAGAATATTTATTTACAAATATAGGAAGAATCACTGATAAGTATTTCTTTAATCCATCGCCCATTAAATTTAATAATACTAATTCATTTATTCCTTCAACATTAACATAAATATCATTATTAAGTACGCTTATTGCTTTTATATCTTTATTAAAGTAAGAAATCATTTCTAGTAATTGAGCTTCATTCTTATTTTTTAGTATTTCTATTAAATATGAAGTTAATGTGCTGTATTCTATTTTGCTTGGTATATATATTTCTTTTTTATCTTCTATATTTTCAGCTTTTCTATTCATCATATATATTGTGTTATTAATATTTGGAATAGTTAAATTATTTTCCTGAATTTCTTCATTGTGAATAGCAATAATATTGTAATTTAATTCAACATTATCATTAGAAAGTTTTTTATTGTCTTTCACAATAGGAGAAATATTTATCTCATAATTAGTATCATCTTCTTGATTATAATTAAAGCTGATATTATTATCATAATCAAATTTGTGAAATAGATTTTTTATTTCAACTTTATTTTCTATGAATCTGTTAATACTTTTTATATTTTCAATTACTCCAATACGTGAAGATGATGAAATTAGAGTCATAGCTTCAAGCAAAGTTGTTTTTCCGCAATTATTTTCGCCGATTATAAAATTAATTTTTTTAATATTATCTATTTGTAACTTATCAAAACATCTGAAATTTTCTATAGATAGACTTTTTATCATAATAAAACCCGTTAAATTTAAATTAGTTTATTATTCAATATCGGAGTTTTTTAAAATAACATAAACATTAACTAATTTATATAAAATGATTTTTATTTTCACAATTTGTGATATAATATGATTACATAATACACAATAATAGGGGTATATTTATGGAAATACTTCCAGCAATAGATTTAAAGAACGGAGAAGTTGTAAGACTTGTTGAAGGTGATTATAATAATAAAACTACATATTTTACAGATCCTTTAGAAATATTAGATTTTTTCATAGAAAGCGGAAGTAAATATTTACATGTTGTAGATTTAGACGGTGCTAGTGATGGGGAAACAGTTAATTTTAAAACTATAGAAAAAATAATAAAGAAATGCGATTTATTTGTTGAAGTTGGCGGCGGTATAAGAAGTGAGGACACCATAAGAAAATATTTAGATATAGGTGTTAAAAGAACTATATTAGGTACTATTGCAGTTGAAAATACTAAATTTTTGGAAGATATGATTAATAAGTATCAAAATCATATTGCTGTTTCAATAGATTCAAGAGATAGAATGATAGCAATAAAAGGCTGGAAGGAAATAAAAAAAGAGGATTCTGTTGAATTTTGTAAGCAAATTGATGATATGGGAATTGATACAATAATATATACAGATATTTCAAAAGACGGAAAATTATCAGGCACTAATTTGGATATTTATAAAGAATTAAGAAAAAAAATTTCATGCAATATAATAGCTTCAGGCGGAGTTACCTATGAAGATGAGATAAAAAAATTAAAAGATATGGGTATTAATGGTGCTATAGTTGGAAAAGCAATATATGAGAAAAAAATTGATTTAAAACATATAATAGAAATTGCAAAGTAATTTATAGGTAATATTATGAAAGAGTTATTAGAAGAATGCAGAAGCATAGTAAGGAATAAATTTAGTAAAGATGAGATAGTAGCAACTGAAAATACAGATAATTTTATAAAGGCTATGATTGAAAGCGATAATTTTGTTATTTTTTATAATATGCTTGAAGAAGAATATTCTAAGAGTCTATTTAAAAGTTTGATAAAATATAGATATATGCTTTCATTTAATAGAGATGCTTATACTAATTTTGAGAAGAAAATAAAATTAAGTATGAAATATGGTTCTATTAATATATTTTCTTGGGGATTAAAGAGAATTTTATTTGGATTAAAGAAGTTTAAATATCCAAAAGAAATAGAGAATTTTTTACTTTTTTATATATTTGGTCTTGAACAGTATAATATCAAAGACATATTTGAAGTAAGCGATGACAGTGTGGTATTTGATGTTGGTGCTTGGAAAGGTGATACAGCCTATTTCTTTTCAAAAAGATGTTCAGATAAGGCAAAAATTTATGCTTTTGAGCCGGATAAAAATGCTTGTGATACATTAAAAATGATAAAAGAAAAATATAAGCTGAATAATGTTATTTTGGAAAATGTTCTTTTTTCAAATAAGAATGAAGTTATTGATTTTGTATCTATGACTCCTAATACTCCAACAGTACAAATGAATGCTATTACTGTAGATGCATTTGTAGAAGAAAATAATATAGAAAGAATAGATTATTTAAAAATGGATGTTGAAGGTGCTGAGATGCATATATTGGAAGGAAGTATAAATACTATAAAGAAATTTAGGCCCTATCTTGCTATAGCAATATATCATGGCGGCGAACTTTTTATGGAAGACTTTTATAAAGTTCCGATATTTATTAAAGATATAACAGAAAATTATGAGTATTATATAAGGACTTTTTCACCTTGGGGCGGAGAAACTATTCTTTTTTGTAAACCGAAAAATAGATAAAAGACTAAAAATATGTTATAATACTACAGTTGTATAAATGTTGACTTTTTATTACTATACTTATAAAATCAAACTATATATTTAGGAGTTTAGATTTATGGCAAAAAGAGATATGATAAATAGCGTTATAGGAGATGGTTCATCTTTTAAAGGTACTTTTATTGTAAAAGGTTCTTTTCAAATAGATGGAAAATTTGAAGGAGAATTAAAAATTGATGGACATTTAGTAATAGGGCCTAATGGTAAAGTAAAGACCAGTACTATAATGACAGAAAGTATTACAATAGCAGGTACTTTGATTGGTAATATTGATGCAAAAAGAGAAGTTATATTGATAGAAACAGGAAGAGTTTTAGGAAATATAGAGGCTCCTAAAATAGATGTTGGAGAAGGTGCTGTTATACAGGGTGAGATGACTATAACTGGAGGACAGAAAAAAGATATAACAAAAGTTGTTGAAGAATCATTTACAGGTGTAAAAGCAGAAGATATAGCTATTGAAGAAAATAATAATAATACAACATCTACTGCTGCAGATAATAGCAGTACTTCTAATGATAATATGAATAATAATAGCGATAATAATAATGCTGATTATAATAACAACATTAATAATGATAATAATAATGTTAATTTATCAGAAAATAATACAAGCGGTTTTGGAACAGCAGATAATCAAAACAATACTAATAGTAGTATTTTTTAATTCGTAAAGGTGTATAATAAATGGCTATAAAAATAAAAACTCAAGCTGAAATTAATTTAATGCGTGAAAGCGGTCATATACTTGCCAATGTATTTAAAGAAGTTGAAAAAATAATACAGCCGGGTATTTCTACAAAAGATATAGACAAATTTGTATATGATTATATAAGAAAGCATAATGCAAAGCCTTCATTTAAAGGTTATGGAAATCCTCCTTTTCCAGGTTCTGTTTGTGCTTCTATTAATAATGAAGTAATACATGGCATACCTAGTAAAAAGAAGATTTTAAAAGACGGCGACATTATAGGACTTGATATAGGCGTATATTTTAAAGGATATCATTCAGACAGAGCATTTACTTATAAAGTAGGTAATGTATCAGAAGATGCAGCAAGATTGATTGAAGTTACTATGGAGTCATTTTTTAATGGCGTAAAAAAGATAAAAGACGGAGTACATTTGGGTGATGTTTCTCATGCCATACAAAAAACTGCTGAAGATGCTGGTTATTCTCTTGTAAGAGAGTTTCAAGGTCATGGAGTAGGAGCAAATTTGCATGAAGAACCTGCGGTACCAAATAGAGGAAAAGAGGGAGCAGGTCCTATACTTAAAACTAATATGGTTATAGCAATAGAGCCTATGGTTAATATGGGGCATCATGCTATTTTGATAGAAGATGATGATTGGACTATTATTACAAGGGACGGTTCATTATCTGCACATTATGAACATACTGTGGCAGTTAAAGAAGATGGTGTTGAAATATTAACTGCTTTAGAAGATGATGAATTTGTAAAAAAATATCTTGGTTAATTAATAATATATTTAGTAAATTTATCTATAACTATTTAGGATATTAGTATGTCTACTTTTGAAATTAAAGAAGAATTTATTTTAAATGGAAAACCAATAAAAATTTTATCAGGTGCTATTCACTATTTTAGATTTGTAAAAGAATATTGGGAAGATTGTTTTTACAATTTAAAGGCAGCAGGATTTAATACTGTTGAAACATATATACCTTGGAATATTCATGAGATAGATGAGGGAGTTTTCGATTTTTCAGGAAATAAAGATATAGCCTCTTTTATTAAGCTTGCTCAGAAAATGGATTTATTGGTTATATTAAGACCTACTCCTTATATATGTGCTGAATGGGAATTCGGAGGACTTCCTGCATGGCTTTTAAGATATGATAATATAAAAGTACGTACTAATACAGAATTATTTTTAAGTAAAGTTGATGCTTATTATAAAGAGCTATTTAAACATATTGCTGATTTACAGATTACTAGAAATGGCCCAGTAATTATGATGCAAATTGAAAATGAATATGGTTCTTTTGGTAATGATAAAGGCTATCTTAAAGCGTTAAAAAATATTATGAAAAAATATGGTGCCGAAGTGCCTTTATTTACTTCTGATGGTGCTTGGGACGCTGTTTTAGAAGCTGGAACATTAGTAGATGATGGAATATTAGCTACTGTTAATTTTGGTTCTCAGGCTAAAGAAAATTTTGAGGCAACAGAAAAATTCTTTGAGAGAAAAGGCATAAAAAATCCATTAATGTGTATGGAATTTTGGGACGGCTGGTTTAATTTATGGAAAGAACCTATAATCAAAAGAGATGCTGATGATTTCATAATGGAAGTAAAAGAGATTTTAAAAAGAGGCAGTATAAATTTATATATGTTTATAGGAGGAACTAATTTCGGTTTTTATAATGGTACTTCTGTAACAGGTTATACTGATTTCCCTCAAATTACGTCTTATGATTATGATGCTGTTCTTACCGAATGGGGAGAGCCTACAGAGAAATTTTATAAACTTCAGAAGCTTATAAATGAATTATATCCTGAAATAAAAACTTTTGAGCCTAGAGATCATAAAAGAGCAAATTTTGGAGAGGCAAAACTTAAAGCAAAAACATCTTTATGTTCAGTAATAGATAAAATATCAAAATGTCAGAGAAGTGATTATCCTATAACAATGGAAAAGGCTGGAAATGGTTATGGATATATGCTTTATAGAACTCATGTTACTGGTTTTGGCTATGATATGAAGGTAAAAGCTGTTGGAGTTTCTGACAGAGTACATTTTTATTTAAATGGAGAATATAAAGGTGTACAATATCAAGATGAAATCGGCGACATTATAGAAATGAAATTCAATAATGGTGATAATATATTAGAATTATTGGTTGAAAATGTAGGACGTGTTAATTACGGTTATAAACTTCAGGAATGCAGTCAGATTAAAGGTATTCGTATAGGAGTTATGGTAGATATACATTTTGAAACAGGCTGGGAGCAGTATGCTTTATCTTTAGAAAATATTAATGATGTAGATTTTAATTGTGAGTGGAAAGAGAATACGCCTTCATTTTATCGTTATGAATTTGAAGTTAATGAGGCAGCTGATACTTTTATTGATTGTTCTAAACTTGGAAAAGGTGCAGCATTTATAAACGGTTTTAATTTAGGAAGATATTGGAGCGAAGGTCCTGCATGTTATTTATATGTACCTGCCCCTCTTTTGAAAGTTGGATTAAATGAAATTATCATTTTTGAAACAGAAAATATTGTTCAAGATAGTTTAGCACTTAAAGAAAATCCTGTTTATAAAGATGTTAAAAAGGCATGATCTATAAAAAACTATAATGTAAAATATTATTATACCGATATATTTAATAATAAAACTTTATTTTTGATGTAGCTTATGAAACGTATATTTTTAATATTTAATATATTAGTACTTGGTACTTTATCTGTATATGCAGGTCAATCACTTAAGACTCCAAATAGAACTGCAGATACTACTGAACATATTACTGTAGATACAAATATGTATAGGTCTTTATTCACTGGTAAATTGGAACCTGCTTGGGTGTACATAGGAGAAGCTAAAAGAGCTATATATAATGGTGACATTTCTTTTGCATTATACATTATGAATAAAACATTAATGTATTATCCTGATAATGCAGATGCTCATTACTTTTTAGGTGTTATATATGAAAAAGAAGGCGGAAATCCTGCTGAACAAGGGGGAGCTGCCTCTTATAAATTAGCTATAGAAGAATACAAAAAGGCTATTAATTTAGCTACTAATCTTACAATACCAGCATATAAATTAGATGCATATTTCAGCCTTTTATATATTTATGAAAAATTAATAGATGAAGATAATTATGCTATCATAGAAAAAGAAATTATTAATTTAGCTGAAACTTCCTATAAGACAGAAGAAAAAGGAAGAATATATTTTAGATTAGCTGAACATTATGGAAAAAGAAATAGAGGAACTGCTGCTATAGATTATTACAGACAGGCTTATATTAATGATTATAGACAAAAGTTATCTCTTTTTAGAATGTCTTTAATATATAGAAGAATGCGTAGTTATGTTCAGGAGAAAGAAGCTTTATTGCTTGCTAGTAAATATACTTTTGATAATGTAGAGCCTAGTAATTTTGATGTAGATAAGGCTATTTATCAAAGATTAGAGGCTTTAAAGAATGTAAGGATACCAAAAAAATTAAATTAATTTGTTTAATGAAATAACTATAAAAAAGCAATGATGATTTTATATTATCATTGCTTTTTTTATTAATTATTTTTTCATTTAATATCTATAATTTGAGTTTTTATTAGAATTACCCGCCCTATAAGTTTTCAATTTGTTATATATTTATATTTTATTTTTCTTTTAAAATTTTTACTGTTATTTTAGCTGCCCACCCAAGATTTTTTTAAATTTATTATTTATTAACCGCACGCAGAATAAAGCTAAAAATATAGATTTGTTTGAATTCAAATTTTATTGTATTATAAATTTTGTTCACCGTGCGTTAAATGCATTAACAATATAGTCAACACTTGGGCGGGTGCTACAAGATCTAATTAAATAAGAAATCTAATATAAACTAAAATTCAAAATACAGCGATGAAGAATAAAGGGCGGGGTATGTAATAAAATTATATTTAATATATGAGTTATAAAATTCATTAAAAATGTAGATTATAATATAAATTTGATAATTAACAAAAGATGTCATACAATACTAATTATATCTATTTTAAATAATAAGGACTAGGTTTATGAAAAAATTATTGATAATTTTACTTCTCAATATAATGTACATATCTGCTTTTGCTGACACTACCAATATAACAAAGCATTTATTTTTTACTCTTGAAGGAAGCATTGATAAATACCCTATTACAATAAACATACATATTGAAAATACTGATAATATTACTAGAAATAAAAAGTCTAATATAGACGGATATTATAAATACAATAATGTTAATACTCCAATACCTATAAACGGAGAAATGGATAAAAATACTATTAAATTTACTGCCTTTGATTCTGATAAAAAAGAAGAATTCAGTTTTAAAATAAATAATAGTCAGTTAAATAATATTATTGATTTAGGAAACGGCAAAAAGAATATTAATTTAAAAGGAAGCTGGAAAAATAACAATAAAAAATTAAGCTGTAATATAGATACTGTAAAACCTTTAGGGGATAAAATACATACTGTTTATGATATATCTGTTTCTAAAGAATATAAAGATAATACTTATGGTTTATCTGCACTTTACATAGAAAATTTAAAATCATCTATATATGAAGGTAAAATCATAAATAAAATAAACAATACCAATGAAATTATTAAAAAAATAAATGATGATATTGCTAAAGTAAATCTTAATGAAGAAGAAATTTTTTACGAAGTTAGTTCTTACAGTTTTTATTACAAATTTTTTAATGATAATATTTTATGTTTTACAAGAAGCGTAGAATATAATGGAGGTGCATATCCTGATACTGCAATATCATATTTGACATTAGATATTAATAGATTAGAAATAAAAAGATTAACTTTATCAGATTTTGTAAATGACAGCGATAAATTTAGAAGAGCTTTGCAAAGTGAAATTGATAAATATTATAAAGAAATAGGAGAAGATGATTTTACTATTGATGTAATAAATAAATCTGATAGTTATTATGCTGAAACTTTAATGTCATGTAATGTTGCAATTAACAGATATTCTGATGGTATTAGTTTGCATATAAGGTTTGAACTTCCTCATGTTGTTAGAGCACTTGATGATTTTGAAATATCTTTTGAAAAATTAAAGCCTTATTTAAAAAAGAATATTTATTGATTATTTCATTAATAATACTATAAATAAAAACTGTCAAACTTTGACAAATTGTAATGTTTTTATTATAATAGGTATATGGAAAAGAAATCAAATATAAAAAAAATAAAATATTTTAATCCTTTGAACGATTATTTTATAAGATACCTTTTCACAGATAAAGGAACTAGCGAAACTATACTTTTAGACTTTATCAATTCTATAATGCTCAACGCTAATATGAAAACTTTTCGTTCTGTTGAAATTTTAACACCTTTTAATCTAAAGAAAAATAAAAACTTAAAGGAAACTATTGTTGATGTAAAATGTATTACTCAAAATGGATCAGTAGTTATAATAGAAATACAATTACAAGGTAATTCAAGATTTCCAGAAAGAATACTTTATTATTGGGCAGCTAATTACAGTAAGCTATTAAAGCATGGTGAAAGATATGATGAACTTACACCTGTTATAAGTATTAATCTATTAAATTTCAATTTAGATAAAAGTAAAAATATACATTCCTGTTATATGCTTTATGAAATGAATAATAAAAAACTTCTCACAGACCATTTGCAGATACATATAATAGAATTAAAAAAATTCAAGAAAAATATATTAACTAAAGACTTAAACTGTTGGTTAAGAATATTTACAAGTAAAAATTTGGAGGATTCTATGTCTGAAATAGTAAAAGAAAAACCTATAATGGAAGAAGTACAAAAAAAATATAATAATTTTGTAAAAAGTAAATTAATGATGATGGAATATGAGAAGAAAGAGGCTTATTTATATGGTAATCAAATAATGCTTGATGAGGAGAGAAGATTAGGAATGGAAGAAGGAATTAAAAAAGGTATAGAACAAGGTAAAAAGGAACAGCAAATATCTATCGCTAAAAGTTTGAAAAATGCAGGCATAGATATAAAAATCATAAGCGAAAACACAGGATTAAGTATAGAAGAAATAAAAAACTTGTGAGTTCCTGACATTCGCTAGAATGTCAGGAGTTTATTAACGAACAAGTTTTTTATAAATGATAGAAGAAATAAAAAACTTGTGAGTTCCTGACATTCGCTAGAATGTCAGGAGTTTATTAACGAATAATTTTTTTATGTATAAATAAAAATAAAAAATTATGAGCATATAACAAATTTATTTGTTATATACTGAAAATTTTTAAGTTTGTCAACTGATGGACTTTATATAGAATTATCTACTTTTTTGCCGCACAAAAAAGTAGCAAAAAACGCAATTGCTAGAACTTTATATTTTAAGAATATGTATCAAATATGGTATAATACCCTGATTTTAGGTTAAAAATGCAGTTGTTCGCGAAGCGTATCCGAGCCTGTCGAGGATATAGGTTCTTTTATACCAATAAAAGAACTGGGGTTCGGGGCAAAGCCCTGAAAATATTTTAAATTAAAAAAATTATTTTGACAAAATATAGTTGTTTAGGTATATACTATAAGCGAATAATTTTTTATAAATAAATTAAAGAAATAAAAAATTATGAGCATATATCAAGTTCACTTGATATATATTTTTGACGAGTAATTTTTTATGTATAAATAATAATAGAAAAACTATAATAAAAAATTAAAATTATTTAAAAATAAAAAGAGCTTCTATATATAACAATATATAAAAGCTCTTAATTTTTATTGTTGTTTATTATTTTTTTAATAACTCAGCAACTGTTTCATCTAACTCATTTGGTTTTACTCTAGGGTCATAGCGTCCAACTATGTTGCCTTGTCTGTCTATTAAAAATTTTCCAAAATTCCATCTTATTTTTTCAACGCCTTCTTCAGTTGGCTTTTCTGTTCTTAAATAAGTAAATAAAGGATCAGCATTTTTACTATTAACTTTTACTTTATCAAATAATTTGAATGTTATGCCGTATTTTTCTTCTCTGAATTTTGCAATTTCTTCAATAGGTTCCTTTGCCTGTCCTCCGAATTGATTGCAAGGAAAATCTAATATTTCAAAACCTTCCTCTTTATATTTTTTGTATAACTCCTGCAACTCAGGATATTGTTTTGTGAATCCTCATTTAGTTGCGGTATTAACTATTAATAATACTTTTCCTTCATATTCTTTTAAACTTACATCATTTCCTTCAGCATCTTTTACTGTGTAATCATAAATGCTCATATATTCCTCCATAGTATTTATTTTTAATAATTATAAATTAGTTTTATTATATATGCAAACAGATGAAGTTAAATAAAAAAAGCATATCCTATTAAAAAATAGAATATGCTTGTATTATTAATTTATAATTTAATTAAAAATTATAAAAGAGCTTTAGCAGCATTTAAAGCAGCTTCATAGTCTGGTTCATTAGTGATTTCTGGAACGTACTGAACATATTTAACAACATTGTCTTTATCTAATACAAATACAGCACGAGTAAGAAGTTGTAATTCTTTTAATAAAGTACCGAATTTTCTTCCGAAATCTTTTTGATTGTAGTCAGAAGCTACGATATGAGAAGAAGCATTAGCAGCAGCACACCATCTATCTTGAGCGAATGGTAAGTCAACTGATACTGTTACAACTGTTACTCCAGGAAGAGAAGCAGCTTCTTTATTGAATCTTTTAGTTTGTATATCACATACTGGTGTATCTAAAGATGGTACAGAAGAAATGATTTTTACTGTATCACCAGCATCTTTTAAAGACCATGGGCTTAAATCTGTTTTTAATACTGTGAAATCTAATGCTTTAGCTCCAACTGTTAATTGTGCACCTTCTAAAGTTTGTGCAGCACCTTGAAATGTAACTGTCATATTTAAACTCCTTAAACAATTATTTTTTATCAAAATTAAAATAATTATTAAATTAAATTATTTAAAGAAAATATATAATTATTAAAAAAAAAGTCAATAACAAAATATTATAATTATGTTTTTTTTGATGGTTCTAACAATTTTAGTCTTATTAAAAATTCTTTATTGTATTTTATATTGATATTAATGTCTTTTTTTGTGACAGGGTGAACAAAATGAATCTCTTTGGCTATTAAAGCAAAACCATTCATTTTGTAAATTCCGGCATTTTTTGAATATATTTTATCGCCTATTATAGGGTGTCCAATATATGAAAGATGAACTCTTATTTGATGAGTTCTTCCAGTTGTTGGTCTTAATTCCAATAATGTATGTTTATTGAGCTTTTTTAATATTTTATAATATGTTACAGCAGATTCTCCGCCTTCTTTTATTGATAAAGGTATTCTTCTATTAGGATTTTTTTTATCAACGCCTATAGATAATTCTATAACTCCATTTTCTTTTTTTACATTTCCTTGAACTATAGCATGATAAACTTTATTAATAGTTTTATTTTTAAATGCATCTTCAAAATATTTTTTTGTTTCTTCATCTCTTGCAAGTATTACTATACCAGAAGTGAATTTATCTATTCTATGAACTAAATATAAATTATCAAAATGACTATATTCTTTTTTTATTATATTTATTAAATTATCATCAACTTCAATTCCAGCTTCTTTATTAACAGCAATAAAGCAATTGTCTTCGTATATGATATTCATTTTTATTTCACTTATATTTTATAATTTATTTATTATTAAAGATATTCTAGTAAAGAAATAATTAACATTTCTAAAGCTTTCCATAAGTAAGAATATTAATTTTTCTTTATTACTTCTTTCACCTCTTTCGCACATTAGTATAGTTGTTGAAAGAATAGTTTTTAACATACTTACTTTTTCTTGATAGCTCTTTATTATATTTATAGTATCATTATAAACATTGTCTATATTATCATAATTATTTATATTATTATATATATCTGATAAAATATTTCTAAACTCTTCTAATGTATTTTTTAAACTTGTATATGCATTTTTTATATTTTCATTATCATCTTTTTTATAAATATTATCAGATATACTTAATACTTTTTCTTTTATATTGTTTTGAGAAAAGTCATTAATATTTCCTTCTTCTATAGAGTCAATTTGTACTGCTTCTTTTGTAACTCTCTTTATTTTCATGTTTTTGTATTTATTTTTGAATTCGTTAAAATATTCTATTTGACTTTCAAATACAAATTCATTTGGAGGATATTTTTCTATATCAGTATTATTTTTTATAGTGTTAAAATAATATGATTCATAAGTTTTTAATTTATTAGTCTTATTAACCATATATTCATAGGAAAGAGCATGTTTAATATGTCTTTGATAGAAAGGATAACTATTATCAAAACCTATTAATAATACCTCATCTAAACCGGTGTAATAGGCAAAATCTATCATAGTTGTTGCTACAGTATTAGAAGTTGTAAGATGTGATAATTTGGTAAAGTTTTGTATATATTCTACAAGTCCTAAATTATTTATAGATGTAAATCTTATAATATTAGTTTTGCCGTTAATATTTTTTGGTATAATCTTATTGCATGCCATATCCATAACTAAATAAGGAAAATTACTGCTTTCATAAACAAAATCTAAAGAATTAAAAAATCCTCCGTCTACAGTAACAATAAAGTCCGGAATTATACCATGTTTAGATAGTACGCTATAAGTTGTATCTACACATATTATAAAAAAATCATTTCTTTTTTCTTTTATAGTATCTATACTATGTTTTAAAGTTGGGCCGGGACAAATTAATAATGCCTTTAAACCTTTAAATGCATTTTTAAAAGTTGATATATCAGATGAGTTATTTATATATTCGCTATTAAATATAATATTTTTTGTCCATATATTTTCAAAGTACATATTTGTGAATATATTGGATATTTCTTTCTCAACTATATTTAATATTTGTGTATAAAATATATTTCCATTATCTTTTTCTTCTTTTGTTAAAGATGGAAGCAATACTAAATTTATACCATTAATGCTTTTATAATCTATTAATCTATTTATATATTCAATAGAATCATCTTTATGTATAAAGAAAATATTTTGATTATCAGTGTTATATATATTGTAATAAGAATATTTGAATAGTACTGTATCTTCGATTACTGCGATAATTTTCAATGTTTTTAAAGTATTTTCATCAAAATAATCATTAATATTTTCGAGTAAATATTTTAATATATATCCTAATCCATAACCATACATTATTAATAAATTTTTATTTTTATTAATATGTTCTAATGCTCTTTTACATTCATTATCTATATTATATTTACTATGTATAGCCCTTGAATTTTTTGATGCAATTATGATTCCGTCTTTATTTTTTTCTATTTTATATGAAGTGTTTGGCTCACTTAATGTATTTTGCATTAATTCATGTAATTTTTTGGATATATTCATTCATCTATGATAACAAAAAAAATATAAAAATCAAATATATAATAATTTTTTTGTTTTTTTCTAAAAAATCATTGACAATATTTATAAATTTTATAAATTTATTATGATTATTTATTAGGGGTATGATTATGAGCAGTTCACCATTAGGATTGAATACTAAATCAGGAAAAGCCTATCAAGTTATGGTTATAGATGATTCCAGCACTATACGTATAGCAGAGAAAAAAATATTATTATCAGAACAGTTTGATGTAGTTATGGAATCAGATGGTGCTATGGATGCATTAAAGAAATTAAGAGAAGCAGTAGAAAAACCAGATATTATAATGATGGATTTTGAAATGCCGCAGATGAATGGCATTGACTTACTAAAAAGAATAAGAGCTTTAAATGTAGATTCAAAAATTATAGTAGTAACATCTTATGCCAATAAAGGCGTATTAATGGAATTCCTTAAACTTAAAGTAGATGGATATATAGTAAAACCTATACAGCGTCAAACAGTTATTCAGCATTTAGCTAAAGTTCTTGGCAGAGAAGATTATGTAAAATAATATTCATCTTATGCTGCATTTTAGATTAATTTTTATTTAATTTGATATTTTTCTTCTTTATTATTGTTTTATTTTTATATTGATAATTTTACAATAAAATGTTATAATTATAGGAATATTTTTCTAAGGATAATATATGGCAGTAAAAAAGAATAAAACAGATAATTCTGAAGAAAGACAATATTCTACACTGACAAAAGATATATTAAAAAGAGTAGATCATATTTCGATAGAAAATGAATTAAGAGAATCATATTTAACTTATGCAATGAGCGTAATAGTATCAAGAGCATTGCCAGATGTTAGAGACGGATTAAAACCAGTTCATAGAAGAATACTTTATGCTATGTATGATGCTAATCTTACACATGATAAACCATATAAGAAGTCAGCAGCTACAGTAGGGGAAGTTTTGGCACGTTATCACCCGCACGGAGATGCTGCAGTATATGGTACTATGGTAAGAATGGCACAAGATTTCTCTATGAGATATTTGCTTGTAGATGGACAGGGTAACTTCGGTTCTATAGATGATGACCCTCCGGCAGCAATGCGTTATACAGAAGCTAGAATGACACGTTTTGCTGAAGAAATGCTCAATGATATAGAGAAAGAAACAGTTAAATTTGTACCTAACTTCGATGATTCCAGAACAGAGCCTTCAGTACTTCCTGCTACAGTTCCTCAGCTTCTTGTTAATGGAAGTATGGGAATTGCTATAGGTATGGCCACAAATATGCCTACTCATAACCTAAGAGAAGTAGTTAATGCAATTGTATACTATATAGATCATCAGGATGCAGAAATAAAAGACCTTATGCGTTATATTCAAGGTCCGGATTTCCCTACAGCTGGTATTATATACGGTAAAGAGGGCATAAAAGAAGCATATACAACTGGAAAAGGCAGAATTAAATTAAGAGCCAGACTTGAAATAGAAGAAACTAAAAGAGATAGAGAAGCTATAGTTGTTAAAGAGCTTCCTTATGGTGTTGTAAAAACTACACTCCATGAAAAGATAGCTGAATTAGTTAAACAAGGCAAAATTGAGGGTGTTGCTGATATTAGAGATGAATCTAGTAACAGAGCTGGTATAAGATTGGTAATAGAGCTTAAAAAAGGTGTAGCAACTCAAATAGTATTGAATCAGCTATTTAAACATACAGATTTGGAAACTACTTTCGGTATTATAAACCTTGCTTTAGTTAATGGCGAGCCTAAAGTATTGAATTTAAAAGAGCTTATTAAGTATTTTGTTGATCATAGGGTAGAAGTAATCACTAGAAGAACAGAATATGACTTGAATCAGGCTAGAGCAAAGGCACATATATTAGAAGGTTTATTAATAGCTCAGGCTAATATAGAAGAAGTTATAAGAATCATAAGAGAAAGTGAAAACACAGAATCTGCTAGAACAACTCTTATGAATAGATTCAAATTATCAGAAAAGCAGGCACAGGCTATACTTGATATGCCTCTTAAACGCTTAACAGCTTTAGAAAAATTGAAAATAGAGCAGGAATTACAGCAATTAAGAGAATTTATAGCTTATTGTGAAGATTTGCTTGCTCACCCAGAAAAAATACTAGCAGTTATCAAAGATGAACTTAAAAATATAGCTGAAAAATACGGCGATGACAGAAGAAGCGAAATAATAGGTAAAACTAACGATACTGAAATAGATGAAGAAGATTTGATACATGATGAAGATGTAGCAGTATCAATAACTACTCAAGGATTCATAAAAAGAGTACCAGCTTCAAGTTATCGTACGCAAGGCAGAGGCGGAGTAGGTGTTCAAGGCGGAAAATCACAAGGCGAGCATTATATAGAACATTTATTTGTAGCTTCTACTAAAGACTATTTATTCATATTTACAGACAGAGGTAAGGCTTTCTGGATGAAAGTTCATGAAATACCTGCTTTGACTAAACTTTCACAGGGTAAAAGTATTAAATTTATACTCAATTTAGCACCGGAAGAAAAAATTACAAGCTATTTTACAGTATCCGATTTTGACCCTAAACAATCAATTATAATGGTTACAAAAATGGGTACTATAAAGAAAATGGAATTGAAACATCTTGAAAATGCTAAAAAGAGAGGAATATTGGCATTAACATTAGAAAATAATGATGAATTAGTAGCTGTTTCAGCAGTACAAACAGGCGATGACTTCATTATGACTACTGGAGCAGGTCTTGCTTTGAGAATCACTGAAGAAAAAATTAGAAAAATGGGAAGAGCTGCTGGCGGTGTTAAAGGTATTGCTTTAGATGATGATGATGTTTGTGTATCAGGTAATGCTATACATAAAGGTGAATCTTTAATAGTTATTACCGAACATGGTATAGGCAAGAGATTATCTTCTAAACAATTTAATGTTAAAGGCAGAGGCGGAAAAGGTCAGATTTATATTAAACCAGATAATAAAACTGGAAAAGTTGTCAGCGTAAAAACTGTAGGGGATAAAGATGAGATAATGGTTGTTACTACTGATGACATGACTATAAAGATAAAAGCCGATTCAATACCGGAACTTGGAAGAAATGCCAAAGGAGTAAAAATAGTAAATATTTCTGATGGTGCTAAGGTTAGTGATTTAGCTGTTGTACCAGCAGATGATGAAGAGAAGAAATAAACATTAAAAATTTATAAAAGCCTATATTATATTTATATAATATAGGCTTTTTCTAAAAGAATTTGTATTTTTGTGAAATTTTATTATATTAATAATATAAAGAATACGTATTCAAAATATTTGGAAATAAGGTATCTTTATTTCTGAAATCTTTAATTTAATTAATTTATTTTATTATTTACACTTTTTGCGGTAATAGCATAAAAATTACTTATTAAAAATATAAAAATATAGATAATATTAATATAACTTAGAGGTTAAGATTATGGATAGAAAGTTAGAATTGTTTGACACTCTACCTTATGATGCTAAAATATTTATCAGGAGTAAATTTCTTAAAGCAAATATAGTTGACCTAGAAATAGTAGATAATCTTTTCAAGGTCGAACTTGATAATGAAATATCAATAACCTTTGATGAAAATGGAAATTGGATTTCCATAAATAGTCAAAACAGGCTTCCAGAACATGTTATACCCAATGTGGTTAAAGAAAAAGTTCATAAATTAAAAAGATTCGAAGTAGAATATAAAGACGAAAATTTAGATATTAATGAAGTTAGAAGAATCATTAATTCATACAGAGTTATATTAGACCATTATTTGGAAATGCATATATACAGCAATTAATTATAACTCAAATTCAATTATTTTAAACAACGAACTATTTTACCGTTTGCCATTTCATAAACATTATTGGCATGAGCGGCTATATTATGGGCATGTGTTACCATTATAATGCTTGTGCCTTGTTTATTGATGGTAGAAAATATTTCCATTAATGTTTTTGTAGTTGCCGGATCTAAATCGCTTGTAGGCTCATCTGCTATCAAGCATTTACATCCATAAGCTAAAGCTCTTAATATAGCAACTTTTTTCATCTCTCCTCCGGATAGATTAGCGGCTTTAGCATACATCTTATCTTTGAGTGAAAATAGTTCTATATTTTCTTTAGTTTGATTTATTTTTTCATCAGTAATTTTATGTTTAAAAGCTAAAGGCATTAATATATTATCTATAACGCTTATAGTAGGTATAATTACTGGATATTGGAATATATAAGAAAAATATTCTCTCCTAAAACTTGCAAGCACATCATCAGAAGCATCATTTAATTTATAAGAATCATAATATATAGTTCCGCTTGTAGCTTTTAATATTCCGCCTATTATGCTTAACAATGTACTTTTACCGCTTCCAGTATGTCCGACAAAGCTTATAAAATCGCCTTGATTAATATCTAAGCTAATATCTTCGCATGCATTACATTGATTAACGCCCATTGGGAATACTTTTGATACATTGATAATTTTAATATTCATAGTGTTCCCCTTAAATCTTCATAAGGATCTTTATGTAAAAGTATAGAATTTGAAATAAAAGCACCTATCATAAAACCAACTATTAAAACAGCATTGGCTATAAGTATCATATAAGCTCCATTAATAACATCAGCAAATTCTATTAAAGTTAATATATAGGAACTGTATCTAAGATATAAAATTCCCATTTCAATAATACATATACCAAATGAAATAAGAGGATATAGTAAACTTATAAGCATTGCTAATTTTTTTATAGCTAACTTTGTGGCACCGAATATACGAAGCGTAGAAAACATTCTGTTGTTTTTTGAGAATATATATGCACTTGATATAGCTGAATATAATACCCCTATTATAAATATGCCTATAAATAGAGCATATATAGAAAATTCTCTAAAGAAAGGAATACTTTCATTCAATAATATTTCATATTTCCATACTAAACTAAATATTGAAACAATAGTCATAAGCTGGGATAATGAAATAAATATCACTACAGAAAAAACAATACTTCCTTTTATAAGTTTTGAAGCATATCCAATAGTTGAGTTATACACAATAAAACCTTTTATTTTTTTAATAATATTAAACTATTTTTTTATAGCTTTGTAAAATAAATGCCATTCTGTATTATAATATCGATATTATTAATTATTACTTAAATAAATTATTTATTATTTTATTTTGAAAAGAGCCATAGTAAAATCATCATCAGGCGACATATATGACAGATATTCATAGAAATCTTTTTCTATACTATCCACTATTTTTTCAGCTTTTAGGTATTTATTATCATAAATAACTTTTTTTAGTCTGTCTATACCATAAAGGTCATATTTATTTTTTGATTTAGATGCTTCTGTTACTCCATCTGTATAAAAGAACAATATATCATCTTTGCCAATATTTATAGTTTCTTCTTCGTAGTTAGCTTTAGGGAAAAGTCCTATTATAGTACCGCCTTTAGAATATTCTTTTATTTCATTATTATGAATCAAAATTAAAGGTGTATGTGATGCATTTGAATATGTTACTTTATAATTTATTAAATCTATTTCTGCCACTACCATAGTTAAATAATAGTTAATAGGAAGTATTTTAAGAAGATAATTATTCATTGTGTAAATCAGATTACTTACTGATTTAAAATTACTTGCTAAATTTCTAAAAGCAGTTTTAAACATAGCGGTAATAATTGCAGCTTCAACTCCATGTCCGCTAATATCAGCCATAATAAATAATATTCTATTTTCATCAATATTTATATAATCAAAAAAATCTCCTCCTATCATTTCAAGAGGTTTGTACAAATAGGCAGAATTTATTTTCTGATTATTAGGCATTTTTTTAGGCATCATATATTCTTGTAATTTTCTAGCCTTTTTCATGTCCTTTTTATATTGCTTTCTTATAGAATCAAGTACATCATATCTTCCCAAAATATAACTATTTTTATCTTTTAAATCTATTATTGCTCTTTGATAGTCATTTATTATAGCACTATTTATTTTTGAAAATCTGTAAGTTTTTCCTTCGGATAATCTTTCTTCTATTTCTTTATAATCTTTTATTAGATAGAATTTAATAAGTCTTTTGTAAAAAATTAAAGCTGGTATGAAAAACAATATAAATAATATAAATAATAATATAAATGTAAATTTATTCTGATAATATGTTATAGAAGCTATATTTAGAAGTATAAATAGTACTAAAAATACTACAGAAATAAATCTTAACAACATTAAAATGCGTTCATCTTTCATAGGAAACTTTCAAAAATTATTTTATTATAAAGATTATATCAAAAAGAATGGAGTTTGCAAATATTTTTTACAAAATAAAGAGTATAGATATTGCAAAAAATGCACTTACTTTATACAATATATATATATTAAGCATACAAAATGAAAATGTTTAATAAATTTTTTTAAGGAGAAATAGTATGAATAGATGCGAAGGCATATTATCTGCTCTAATGACTCCATTCGATAAAAATGGAAAATTAGATGAAAACGTTTTAAGAAAGTATGTAAGGCATAATATAGACCGCATGAAAGTTGACGGTTTATATGTAGGTGGTTCTACAGGTGAAGGACTTCTTATGTCTAAAGAAGAAAGAATGGCTGTTTTTGAAATAACAAAAGAAGAAGTAGCTGGAAAAATTCCTCTTATTGCACATGTTGGTACATTAAATCTTAATGAAGCATGTGAAATGGCTCAAAAAGCTGAAGAATTAGGTTATGATTTGATATCTGCTGTTACTCCATACTATTATCCATTCTCTTTTGCAGATATTAGTAAATATTATAATACTATATTGGAAGCTACAACTAAAACTCCTATTGTAATATATTTCTTGCCTACACTTTCAAACAATAGCATATCTTTAGATGATTTCGGCAAATTATTTGAAAATGAAAGAGTAATGGGTATTAAATACACTTCTGCTGATTTATTCTTACTTGAAAGATTAATACAGAAATTCCCTACTAAAATGATGTGGGCTGGTTTTGATGAATTATTAATAGCTTATGCTTCTTATGGTTTAAGATCTGCTATAGGTTCTACTTATAATATTGAAGCTCCTTTAGCTAGAAAAGTATTAAATGCTCTTGATGCTAAAGATATGAAAGAAGCATTAAAAGTTCAGCATGACATGAACGATGTAATATCTACTTTATTAAAAGTTGGTATATATCCAGCACTTAAAGAATGTATCACTTATTATGATCCTACTGCTGTTTCTTATTGCAGAGCTCCTATCGGTTCTAAAGGTCTTACTGACGACGATAAAAAATTATTGAAAAATATGTTTGATAAGTATTTATCTAAATTTTAATTGAAAAAATGATTTTTCGGGTATTGTCTTATTTTGGACTTTTATTGTTCACGTGGGCAATACCCAATATTTGAGGAGAAATAACTATGATTTTAAAACCTATTAAAAGTGAATTTAATCAAGATTTTCATGATACTATATGGAAAGCAAAAAACTATATCAGAGATCATTATGATGAATTAAAAAATCTTCCTAATGGAAAACATTTATTAGATAAAGAGATTTGCGAAGGTGCATTTATTAATGTTACAGAATATGATAACAAAGATAATCCGCCTTGGGAATCACATTTAAAATTTGTAGATGTTCAAATAATATTTGAAGGTGCTGAAGATTTTATAATAGCTAATACTTCTACATTAAAACCAAAAACTTATGATGAAGCTAGCGATTATCATGATTGGGAAGGTGAGGGAACTGTACGTTTAACTTTATCACAAGGTGAAATTTTAATTCTTCTTCCTTATGATGCTCATAGAGTAGGACTTCCTCCAAAAACTGGTAAAACTCATGTTAAAAAAGCTATAGTGAAAGTTCCTTATAAAGGTTAATTCCTTTTACTTAAATAAATGGCTGATATAGATAATATATCAGCCATTTTTTATGTTCGGAATATATTCAAACATATTCTTACTTAACAACTTAATATATTTAAAATCATTTAAATTAGCAATACTTTTCCTCACTTTCTAAATACAAATAAATATTCATGAGCAATTAACAAAAAGTTATATTTAACACTATTTGTTTTCCAATATCCAGTTGCACGACAGTTGTGTTGTTCTTTGATAATAATTTCTTTTAATTTAAAACCTGCATTTTCAAAAATATGCATTACCTCAAAAGACATAGGAATCATATGTCCCTTTTCTCTTGTATCTCCCATTAAAATTGCATAAAATTTATCCTTTTTTAGAACACGATAACTTTCGGATGCTACTGTTTTCATTTCTTCAAGAAAATCTTTTACCTTTAAATGTGATAGATCGCTATCTATATTCTCGCTATATTGAATAATATTTGCATATGGAGGATGTGTGCAAATTAAGTCAATACTGCTATCGGCAATGAAATCTAAGTGTCTAGCATCTCCTTTATAAATATAAATGTTTCCATTAGCTCCGTTATATTCAAAATCAATCTTTTCTCTACATCTATTAAGTGCTGCATCATTTACATCAACACCAATAATATTTCTGTTAAGTAATTTTGCCTCAACAAGAGTAGTGCCTCCACCAACAAACTGGTCAAGAACTAAATCTCCTTCTTGTGAGTATCTAAGTATGATATTTCTAGGTATATATGGAGACCAATTTCCACGCCATTTTGCATCATGAGTAGCCCAATTCCCTCTATTTGGAAAAGACCAATGTGTAGTCATTTCTAATTCAAAATCATCTGGCTCCCATTTTTTTATTTTTTTTACCATTATCAAAAATCCTAAAATTTAATATAACATTTATAGAAATATATTTTATAATTTTGTTGCTATAATAGAAATATTTTTATATGAAATTTTTATAATATAAACACTTTATATTATATTTTTTATTTTAATTTTTAAAAGAACTAAATTTACTAGGAATTTAAATATCTTATTCTAAATACAAATTTCTATTACTTAAATACTTTTGCAATAATACCATCTTCTAAATCTTTGATATTATAAATATAATCCATAATATCAAAAGTTTCTTCTAGGTTGTTTCGTGCATCTTCCCAGCCTTTCCCATCAGTAAACCACACAAATTTAAAATTACTGATTTTCTGAGCCTCTTGAGCAATCTGTTTGTAACTACGAGCTGTTTCATTTAATTTCGATCCATTACTTGCATAAAAATTTGTTTCTATACCATAGACTGTATCTTCTGTTTTAATTACAAAATCAAAACGTTTAACTGTTTTACCTTTATTTTATATTTCCGATAGGTCAATGCAAAATTTATTTTCAATTTCTTTAATTTTCATTTCTTTGAAATATGTTTTATCTTTTTGAAAGCCTGCTTCTTTGATAAAACTTTCCACTAAATCTTCCATTAAATGACCACCACGATTTTTACGTCCATTAGAATCCAGTCCTGTTTCAACACCTGTAGCATAATCAACAAGATTACTAACAATATGGTTTTCTAACAAATCAAATAAACCAGTATGCTCCATAAAATATGCATATTGTTCATATTCTTCATTGCAATTGAAAGAATTATTTTTCAAATTAAATTTATATAAATATCTGCCATTAACATCTTGGCAGTATATTTCATTAGATCTAACAGCAAGCAATAAAGGTATACATTTCAAAACTTCTGGATATTTTTCAACTATCATCTTGAAATCATTTTTTATATTTTTTGACCCAATAAGAGTATTAAGTATATTTAACTCTACCTTAATATTTTCAACATTACAATGTACTTTTTCAAAATCTATGTAATATTTATAATCTGCAATACTATCACGAAAACTAGATAGCCATATTTTGAAATTTCTATTCATATATCTAAACCTACTAATATTAAATTATTGAAAAGTAAAAATATTTGATTCTTACATTCTTCATAAGTTTTATTCTGATTTACAAGTTTTTACTTTTTTGCTATATATTTTATTTCTTCTCATTATATTTTAGAAATTACTTATTAGCAATTCTTTTATTTTTCCTCTGGCTTGACTCTTACTGTTAATTACTCTGCTAGCATCTACTCTCCGAATGAAATATGAAGCATACATCTCATCAAAAAATGTATCATCTGTATTTATATTTTTAGGGTCTGAATTGCTTACAAGAATTTTAGCACCCTTTTTATGTAAAATATCTACATAGGAAGCTAACTCTATCTGTGACTTATCATCAAATGCATTTTCTGTATAAGAAGTAAAATTAGATGTTTTTGTTAGAGGTCTATACGGCGGATCAAAATACACAAATGTATCTTTATCAATAAAATCAGTAGATTTACGATAATCTCCACATATTATAGTTACATTTTTTAATTTTTCAGAAACAGACTTTAAATTTTCCTCATCACATATTGTTGGATTATTGCATCGTCCAATAGGAACATTAAATTCTCCATTTTTATTAACACGATATAGACCATTGAAACATGTCTTGTTTAGAAAAATCATAAGAGCAGCTTTTTCGATATTTATAGTTTCATTACAATTAAGTTTTAACTCATTAAAACGTTCTCTCTTTTTTATATAATAAGATTTTCTATCTTCTGTATTCATAGGAATGAATTCTGTTTGCATTGTTGAAAGCATATCAATCATTGATTCTATATTATTTCTGATTGTATTGTATGTATTGATTAGATCTGCATTAATATCACTAATATATACTTCTTTCAAATTGTATTTGTTTAAAATATCAAATAGAACAGCACCTCCACCAACAAAAGGCTCAGCATATTTATTTATTGTTGTATTTTTGAAAGGATAATATTTTTCTATTTCAGAAATTATCTGAGTTTTTCCACCTGCCCATTTCAAAAAAGGCTTAACCTTTATATACTTATTTTTTGTATAACAGCCATATTGGTAAGATATAGTTTCCTGTGCAGTTACTGGAATAATAAACATGTTACCCTCATTTTTACTTCATCAATTATACTAGAAATACAAAACATTAATTTAATTTTTATTCCCATTCTATAGTTGCAGGCGGTTTTGAAGATATATCATAAACAACACGGTTAATACCTTTTACTTCATTTATTATTCTGTTTGATATTGTACCCAAAACATTATAATCAATTTTAGCCCAGTCAGCTGTCATAGCATCAATACTTTCAACAGCTCTTATAGCACAAACTTGTTCATAAGTTCTTCCGTCACCCATAACACCAACACTTTTTACTGGAAGAAGTATAGCGAAAGACTGCCATAATTTTCTGTAAAGTCCTGCTTTCTTTATCTCGCTTACCACTATATCATCAGCTTCTTGAAGTATTTTTACTCTTTCTTCTGTGATATCGCCTAATATTCTTACGGCCAAACCAGGACCAGGGAAAGGCTGTCTGTACACTATATCTTCTGGTAATTTTAATTCTAATCCTATTTCTCTAACTTCATCTTTAAATAATTCTCTGAAAGGCTCTAAAAGTTCAAATTTCATATCTTTTGGAAGTCCGCCTACATTATGATGGCTTTTTATAACAACAGAGCTTCCCCTTAAAGATACGCTTTCTATAACATCTGGATAAAGTGTTCCTTGTGCTAAAAATCCTACATTTTCTATCTTTTTAGCTTCATCATTAAATACACTTACAAATTCATGTCCTATTATCTTTCTTTTTTGTTCCGGATCTGTAACACCTGCTAATTTATCTAAAAATCTTTTTGAAGCATCAACATAAATCAAATCGATATTGAAATTATCTCTGAATACTTCAACAACCTTTTTATCTTCATCTTTTCTTAATAGTCCGTTATTAACGAATATACATTTTAATTGCTTTCCTATAGCTTTTTCTATTAATACTGCAGCTACAGAAGAATCAACTCCTCCGGAAAGTCCTAATATTACATTTTTATCGCCTACAGTTTCTTTTATTCTTTTTATTTCATATTCTATAAAAGAACCCATATTCCAATTTCTTTCGCATTTACAAATATCAAATAAGAAATTTTCTATAATTTTTATGCCATTATTTGTATGAACTACTTCAGGGTGAAACTGTATAGCATAAATATTTTTTTGTTTATTTTCTATAGCAGCAAGTTCTGTATTAGGTGTTTTTGCTATAAGTTCAAAACCTTCTGGAATAGATTTTATACTGTCGCCATGACTCATCCATACTATATTATTTTTACCAAATGATTTAAATATGCTTTCATGATTAGTTATTTCAATTTCAGCTTTTCCATATTCACGTTTTTCAGCACCTTCAACTTTTCCGCCCATAGAATAGACTATTATCTGCATACCATAGCATATTCCTAGTATAGGAATTCCAAGTTCAAATAATTCTTTATCTACTTTTGGGGCATCTTCTTCATATACGCTTGAAGGGCCTCCTGAAAGTATTATTGCTTTAGGATTGAATTCTTTTATAAAATCTATTGAAACATGGAATGGGTGAATTTCTGAATAGACATTTAATTCTCTTATTCTTCTTGTAATAAGCTGTGTAAACTGAGAACCGAAATCTAGTATTAAAACCTTATCAATATTATTTTGCATATATTCCTCTTTAAGTAAAAATATTAATTTTTAAATATCATAAAGCTATTTATAAAAATTGTGAGCCTCTGGCAAATTTATTTGATTAGCCTTTGCCGTAGGCAGAACAATTTTTATTAGCAATAATAAAAAATATTAATTTTTTATATGATTAATTGAATAATATTATATTAAAATAATAAAATTTCAATTAATAGTTATCATAATACTTATATAAAAAATTTTTATTTCGCACGGTTATTTTATTTTTTATGTAATGAAAATTGTTTTATTTATAATGCTTATTTTGTAATAAAATATTAATCGTGCGTTAATTAGCACAGCAAATTTAAAAAAAATTAGGGTGGGTGCTATAATTTATATTAAAGCAATGAGGATAAATAAAATTATAAATTCAAAATAAAGCATTAAATATAAAAGGGTGGGGATTAGAATAAAGCTAAAAATCTATTTACATTCCCCGCCCTCTATTCTTTTTTATTTAATTTGAATTTTTTATTTTGTTTATCTTTTATACTTATACAGAAAAAGCATGCCCACCCAAATTTTTTTTAAATTTATAGCGTTATATGTTAATATCTTAATTACCGAATTTTATACCTAAGTTGAAAGCTATTTCAAAACTAGAAAAACCGTATTTCTTAATATCATAATTTTCATAGTAACCAACAGGGCCACCTCCAATACTTGGATATCCGCTGTATATTTTTTTATAATCTTCATAAGACATATTGGCAATATCATAGAATATATCAAAGTTATATATTAAACTTATACCAAATAAAAATGCTACTTTTTCATTAAAATAAAAATAATCATCAATTTGAAGTTTTATATATGGTATAAACGGATAATCAAATTTTCTTTTTATATACTGAAAATTTTAGAGTTTGTCAATTTTTTTAATATATTGTATAATAGT
>NZ_JAWLQI010000040.1:0-29842 GCF_036997785.1 Brachyspira pulli | reverse complement strand
TTTTTTATTTTTAGCTTTATTAATAGTTAATACTATCTTTTTTTTCTGATTTGTATTATATTGCTTCATAGGTATTCCTTTTTATTTTTTTGCTAATTTAATTATAAGGAATACCTGCTTTTTTTAAACTAAAAAGTGTGCAATATCTATTACTCCTAAACAATTAGCTATATTAGTGCTTATTTACATTTTTATCAATTAAAGTATAATTATGTAAATTAAAAAAATATAATAATTTTGAATATTTTAAATTAAAGGTTAATTAGTATATGAATAATAAAATAAATAAAATATATATAGGATATCCTCCATTTGAAAGCGACAGAGGAGTTGCATTATTATCACAAAATAGGCAATTTCAATGGTTCAAAAGTCCTACATATATTTATCCTGTTGTTCCTGCAACTGCTGCTACTATGATAAAAAATGCAGGATATGATGTAGATTTTGTTGATGCTATAGCAAGAAACATGACTACTAAAGAATGGCATCAATATTTAGATTCAAATACACCAGATTTATTATTCTTTGAAGTGAAAACTCCAGTTATATATAAGGCTTGGAAAATAGTTGATGATTTAAAAGAAAAATATCCTAATATGATTGTTGTTATTGCTGGAGACCATGTTACTGCTATGCCGGAAGAAACAATGAATAACTGTAAAGTAGATTATTTACTTACAGGCGGTGATTATGATTTTCTTCTTCTAAATTTAATAGAATATTTAAATGGCAAAGCTCAATTAGAAAAAGGCATATACTATAGAGAATCAAACACTATAAAAAATACAGGATTCTTTGAATTAAGACATGATTTAAAAAGCCTTCCATTTATAGACAGAGATTTGACTCAGTGGCAAAGATATGCTTATGATAATGGTAATTTCAAACGCATACCGGGAACTTATATAATGGCTGGAAGAGACTGCTGGCATCATAGATGTACTTTCTGTTCTTGGACTGGTATATACACAAATTTCCGTGCCAGAACCGCTGAAAATGTTGTCGATGAAGTAGACTTCCTTTACAATAAATATAATATAAGAGAGATAATGGACGATACTGGCTGTTTTCCAGTAAAAAAATGGCTCAATGATTTCTGTAATTATATGATAGATAAGAAACTAAATAAAAAAGTTAATATAGACTGTAATATGCGTTTCGGGGCATGCAATGAAGATGAATACAGACTTATGAAAAAAGCAGGATTTAGATTTTTATTATTTGGTTTAGAATCTGCAAGTCAAACTACATTAGACAGACTCATAAAAGGAAATAAAGTTGAAGAAATACTTCCTTCTTGTAAAGCAGCTTCTGATGCAGGACTTTCTCCACATATCACAGTAATGCTTGGTTATCCTTGGGAAACTGAAGAAGATATTGAAAAGACTTATGAGCTTACTAAAAAACTTCTTCTAAAAGGTTATGCTAAAACTATGCAGGCTACAATAATAATCCCATATCCTGGTACTGAATTATTCAATCAATGTAAAAGAGAAAATTGGCTTACTACAGAAAATTGGGAAGATTATGATATGCGTAAAGCTATAATGAAAACTGATGTAGGCGAAGAAAAAATAAAATGCTGGATACAAAAACTTTATAATTTAAGTTTCACTCCTCAGTTTTTAATGCATAAAGTATTATCAATTAGGGATTTAGATGATATAAAATATTATTTAAGAGCATTTAAAAAAGTTTCAAAAGGACATTTGAAAGATTTTGAATAATTAATAAATATAAATTGTTAGTACTTTTTTGATATAAGGACTAACAATTTATAAAAAATTATTTTATTTTACTATTTTTATTCATTATAATAAAATATACTATATTAGAAATAGCAATTATAAACAATAAACTTATCACTATTATATGTGAATAAAGAGAAATATCATTAGCTATATAAAATATTTTTGGTAATTTCCAATCTACTTTTTTAAATGATGCAAACTTTTCTAAGTCATCTTTTTGTTCTAAAGAAAAACCTGTAAATTGTTTATAATTATCATCAAAAAATATTAGGCTATTTGGATAAGTAAAATTATAATAATTATTAGATACTTTATATATAGAACCTTCTTCCTTAGATTTAAAAGTTTCAAGTTCATATCCATAAATAGGTTCATAAGGGTATTTACTTGAGTATAAATTATAATCATTACTTAAAAACTGATCTATTATTATTCTTTCATTTCTATCTAATATTTCTGTTATTTTATAATTATTATTGCTTCCTAATTGATTAATTTTATTCCAAACCTTTATACCTATTTCTAAATTTACATTTTTAAAACCAATATCACCATTAAATGTATCGGCATGTTTATATAAAAATGAAATAATTACATATATATTCAATATTAGTAATAATATTATTGATTTTTTTATATTAAATAATTTGTACTTATTAAGTAAATAAGAAAAAAATATTGAAAAAGGTATTATAACTACTGAACCAATTCTTAAATTTAAATTCATTTTTTTAAAAATGGGAATAGGCTATTAATTATTCCTTTATCATAATATAAATCAAAAATAAAATAAAACCAAATTGAAAAAAATATAATTCTAAATTTATTTTCTCTCCAAAAATGATTTAAATTTTTTATTATATTTTTTCTATTCATTATTAGTATAATGATAATAATAGGAATCATCATAAAAGGTAATGATAAATCTCTTTCATGTATATATGAATATCTTATATTAAAAAAGAATCTAAGAGAAAATAGTTTTTCAAAAAAAGATACTATTGAAAGAATAAAATTATAATATATAGCTTCAAATACCATATAAAAATGTACATTATTAACCATTAACTTACCTCTATCTATTTTAGATGCTAAAATTAATGTTGGTATTAGTTTTGATAAACTCAATGCAAAAGATAATGATACAGATATTATTATAGCTATACATTTTTTTAAAAAATCAAAATCAAGCTTAAAAGATATTGCAGCAATCCCTAATAATACAAAACAAGTATAGAAAAATATTGTATGAATAGCACCTCCAAATATCATTGCAGAAAAAATTAATGCACCAGATAATATTCTTATAATAAAGCTAAATTTTAATTTTGATATGGTGTTAGAAAAAAATATAAAAACTATTAAAGCCGTTAATGGGTGGTATATAAAAGTCCAATGTCCAACTTTGAGATGATATATATAATAACCAGTACATGAAAAAAATATTGTCCCAGTTAATGAACTAATAAAATTAAAATTAAAGTCTTTTTTTAAAAGAAGGTATATAGATATAAAACCAATTATAGAAAACAAAAATGTAAGTAAATTATAACTATACCAAAAAGGCATAATTAGAGTAAGAAAATATAAAGGAGAATATTGATGCCAATTAGGATTAGCATAACTAAGAAGACCGCCTCCAAATAAAGGAGAAGCCCATTCTATATCAAGTCCATTATTTTGATAATATAAAAACATACTCATTGCTCTAGCTTCTATTTGAGAATAATCATGTCCTATATATGGATAATTACTATTTAAAAGTAATACCTGAGATAAAGAAGTAATAAAACAAAACATAATTAATATTAATTTTTCTTTTTTCTTATCTAAAACTATATTAAATATTTTTTTGTCAGTTTTAATGATATATATAAATGAAATAGTAAATAATATTGTAAATAAATAGAATAAAATTATCATGATATATTTCCTTATTGTATCTTTTTCTTGATAATGTATTCTGGCCTTTTTTTAGTCTCATTAAAGATATTAGCCAAATATTCACTAATTACAGATAAAGAAATAAGCTGTACTCCTCCAATAAAAAGAATTGTAATGATAATAGATGCCCAACCTTTTACTAAAACTTCAGGATTAAACAAATACAAATAAAATACCCTTATAGAAAATACTATAGCTATTAATATAGATAATATACCAAAAAATAATGATATTCTTAATGGTCTTACAGAAAAAGATAAAATACCTGTTATTGCTAATCTTAGCATCTTTTTTAATGTGTATTTTGTATGACCAGCAGCTCTGACATCTCTTTCATATTCAAAAGGTTTTTGTTCAAATCCCATCCAACTTATTAAACCTCTAATATATTTTGGATTTTCATTAAACGATTTATATGCTTCTATAACATTTTTATCAATTAATCTGAAATCTCCAGTATCAACTGGAAATTTAACCTCTGATAATAAATTTATTATACGATAAAATAAAGAAGCTGTTATTTTTTTAAATATAGATTCACCTTTTCTTGATATTCTTTTACCATAAATAATAGGTGTATTACTTTTTTTATATTCTTTTACCATTTCTGGTATAATTTCTGGAGGGTCTTGCAAATCTGCATCTATTATTACAGCTATATCTCCATTGGAATTATGTATTCCGCAACTGACAGCTGCCTGATGTCCGAAATTTCTTGAAAAAGAAAAAAGTTTTACTCTATTATCTTTTTTATTTAATTCTTCTATTATTTCTTCTGTTTTATCTTTACTTCCATCATTAACAAAAATAAATTCACATTCATAGTTTGATAATTGTTTTGAAACATTATTAATTCTCTCATAAAGAGTATTTAAAACATCTTCTTCATTATAGCAGGGGATTATTATACTAATTTTCATAATACTCCCTTATAAAGTTGAAAATTTTTCTTTTTTTTTGCAATACCAAAAAAGATGCAATATTATTTGATATAAATAATGAAAAATAATTAATAATTAATAATTTCTGATTTCTGATTTCTGATTTCTGATTTCTGATTTCTGATTTCTGATTTCTGATTTCTGATTTCTGATTTCTGATTTCATAAATTACCTTGAATATAATAACTACTTCTAGTATACAATATAATGACATAAATTTCAACATTTTTCAGCAAATATAGTATTTATATTATTAAAATTTATGTTATACTTAAATATAGCATTACTTATTTTGTATTAAAATAATTTTTTTAAAAAAGGAGTATTATATGGCTAGAGTTAAATTTGTTGAATATGAGGAAGCTCAAGGAAAAGTAAAAGAAGCTTTCGATTATCAAATTCAAAAAAGCGGCAGTGTTACAAATATGAAAAAAGCATTATTGAATGATTATGCTACTTATGAAGCATTTATGGGTTGGTACACTTCTTTCAACAGATTAGTAGAAGTTGTGGGTAAAAGAGCTGCTATGATATTAGCACATTCTGTTTCTACTACTAATGGTTGTATGCTTTGTTCTTTATTCTTCATCAGAGATTTAAAAGCTATAGGAGATGACCCTAAAAATCTTAAACTTGATGAAAAAGAACAATTATTATCTCAATTAGGTATGCAAATGGTAAAAGACCCTAATGGCGTAACTGATGAACTTATGAATAATCTTAAAAAACATTTCAATGATTCTGAAATAGTTACTATAGTTGGTTTTGCTGCTCAAATGATGGCTACTAACAATTTCAATGCTGTATTAAAAATAGATTTAGATGAATCTTTAATACCTATACAAGGTGAGTTTGAAAAAGAAACTTGGAGAGCAAAAAATAATTAATTTATTCTGAATAATTATTAAAATAAAAACAAGGGGAATTATTCTCCTTGTTTTTTATTTTAAATAAACTTAAAAATTTTAAGTATATACTAAAAAATTTAGAGTTTGTCATTTTTTTAGTCAACTTTTTCCCGCCGCAAAAAGTTGCAAAAAGTGCAAGGTATAAAATTACTACTGAATCATACTAAAATTGTTTTACATATAATATAAACTATTAATTTAAGCTAAAATATAGCCCTTCGCCGAAGCTGCTTCTTTGTGGCACGCCAAAGGCACTCCTTTCAGTCGCAAAAGAAGTGTGGGGCTTGCGTAAGCACGCAGAGCGGTGGGCAAAGCCACATATATTAAAAAGGAAATATAATTTTAATTTTGACAAAATATAATTGTTTGGGTATATATAAAAAAATAGAGTGCCTTAAATAAATTAAGACACCCTATTATAAATATTAATATATATTTAAATTATTATTTTAAAGCAATATTATAAGTATCCATAGCTATAGCTTTTTCTTCATCAGTAGCTATAACATAAAGTTTAATAGGAGCACCGTCTTTTTCAAAATTAGCACATCCTCTAGCTTTAGCATTCTTATCAGCATCGCATTTAATACCAAGTTCATCTAAACCTTCAAGTATTCTTCCTCTGATATAAGCACTATTTTCACCTATACCGCCTGTAAATACTATACCGTCAACATGACCAAGTACAGCCATATAAGAACCTATATATTTTTTAACTCTGTAGCAGAACATTTGTATAGCAAGTTCAGCTTTAGGGTTAGATTTAGCAGCTTCTTCTAAGTTTCTCATATCATTACTAACACCAGAAACACCTAAAAGACCGCTTTTTTTATTTATAATATTATCAATTTCTTTAGCAGATAAATTTTCTTTACCCATCATGAAAGTAATAACAGCAGGATCCATATCTCCAGATCTAGTACCCATTACTAAACCTTCTAATGGAGTTAAACCCATACTTGTATCTACTGATTCGCCATTTTTAACAGCAGTAACACTAGCACCATTACCTAAGTGACAAACTATAACATTAGCATTAGGTTTATTATTTACTTTGCAGAATTCACCATAAACATATTTATGAGAAGTACCATGGAAACCATAACGGCGTACTTTATATTTGTCATACCATTCATGTGGAACAGCGTACATATAAGCATATTCTGGAATTGTTTGATGGAAGCTAGTATCAAATACAGCAACCATTTTAACGTCTTTTAATATTTCCTGACAAGCTCTTATACCTTGTAAACCTGCTGGGTTATGTAAAGGAGCAATATCGCAGCAAGCTTCTATAGCTTTTATAGCCTCATCTGTTATTAAAGTACTTTTACTGAATGCTTCTCCGCCATGTACTACTCTGTGTCCTACACTAGATATTTCGCTCATATCAGATATAACACCAACTTCTTTATCAGTTAATAAAGAGAAAATTAAAGCCATACCAGATTTATGATCTGGTACTTTCTGTTCTATCTTTTTTTCTTTGCCTTTTTCTACAGCAGTGTGTTTTAAAGCACTTGTTTCTTCGCCGATCTTTTCTAAAAGACCTTTAGCTAAAACTTTTGCTTCTGGCATAGCAAATAATTGATATTTAATACTAGAACTGCCAGAATTGATTACCAATACGTTCATAAAATGACTCCATAGTTTTTAATAATTATAATTGAAGTATTATATCATAATATGTATATTTATCAATGAATTTTTATTTTAATACAAATTATGTATATAAAAAAGAGGATTAAAACATTTATATTATGAATTAATCCTCTTTATTTTAGTTATTTAATATTTTATTGTTTAATTAATGTTTTTGTAACATTATTATAATCTTTATACTCTATTGTAGTGCCAAATCTAACAGTTGTAATCTTTCTTTCTTCAGTTGGAGTATCATTATTATAAATTTCAGTTCTAGTTAAAAGATTTCCTTCTAATCTAGTTTCACGTGTTTCATATATTTGTCCGTTAGCATCGGCAAATTTTACATTTCCATTTGCATCGATACTTAATACTTCACTTCTATCTGTACTATCAACATATGTGCCTTGACGAGTTTCTACTAAATCACTTTTATATAATTTTTGATATAACTCTCCATTTTTATCACAAACTTCAGCTATTAATCTATCATTTCCAAAATTAACTTTCATTATATATCCATCTGTAGATGTAAGTATTAATGTATTTCCATCACTAGTTGTTTTATAACCACCATTAATAAAATAAATATTTCCTTTAGCATCTATTTGTAAGTATAATTGTAAACCAGAATAATAATCTCCAGCATATTTAGCAAAATCAGAAATTGTTCCTGCTAAAGAGAGCTGAGTAGAAGTATAAGTTTCTTTAGTTAATACATAATAAACTGCCATTTTATAATCACTGCCATTAAAAATATATTCGTATAACAAGCCAGACATTTTTCCTTCTAATGTTATTTTTTTGTCTCCCTCAAATAATGTAGTTGTTGTTGTATCTCCTGAAATGCCATCAGTATTAGCCCATTTAGTGCCATATGTATGATCAATATAATATAATTTAGAATTTTTTATTTTTAATTCACTATAATCAAATTCACCATTTACATTTTTAGAATAATAAACACCTGTTTTATCATTTAGGAAAGCTGATATTTTAGATGGATCCGTTGTACCAGTTCCGCCGCCAGTAGTTCCTCCATCACCAGTACTTCCGCTAGGATTTGAAGGACTGCTGCAGCTGAAAGCAAATAACATAACTGAAAGAATTAATAAAACTTTTTTAATCATTGTTTTTCTCCTAATTGTAATTTAGATATAATTTAACTTATAATTATTTTTCAATAGCAAAAATAGCTTATAAGGTAATAAGCGATTGTATTTGATAAAATATTGAAATGTTGTTTTTTTAATAGAGATAAAAAAATTATATAATATTAGCGATGCGATGCGATGCGATGCGATGCGATGCGATGCGATGCGATGCGATGCGATGCGATGCGATGCGTCGCTATTATAAATTAATTTTACTTTTTTCATATTAAAAAATGATACTTTAAACAAAATAATAGTCAATATTTAATACGTATTTTTTTAATAATAATGAATTTTTTTTTAGAAAAAATATTGCAAAATATTGTTTTTATCATTTTTTAATATAAAATTATTTTTATTCTTTCTTTTTTACCCACATAATAGTATACCTATCAAATGATTTACTCTTATCGGCAAGCCATAAAGTTTCTTTTTTCACTTTTGCTTCTATAGTTATTATTTGTCCTTGATATTTAGCATATTCTTCAAAAAACTTTTTATCAAAATAATAATCTCTTTCTTCTGTAGATATTACTGCATCTGGAAATATAGATGTTCCAACTATTCGTATTTTACCTGTAATTTCTTCTTTCTTTGCAAACAGTAAAAAGAAAAAAACAAATAATAATATATGAGAATATTTTACTACTCTTTTATAGAATATTTTCATTCTATTATCCTAGAATCAATATTTTTTAATATTTCCGTCTTTATCAAATAATACATGTCTGTATTTAGGTACATAAGGTTCATCATCAGCAGTTTTGTAAGTTTTTGATGCAAGAACAGATGATTGAGGAATAGTAATACTAATAGGAGTAGGATTATTTCCAATATATGTATCTTTATTTAAAGCTACTTGTATTCCATTACCTAAATCTCTTGTTACTAAATTACCTGAAGAAGATAATTTTCCATTATAAGCAACCATAGCACCAGGATACAAAGATATTGAAGATCTAGCACTTTGAATTTTAAATTCTATTCCTTCTACTTCATTATTATTTAGTCCTTCAGCCCATTTTAATAATAAATCTTCCCAACTTGATGCAGATACATAAGATACATTATTCAAAAGTCTTTGATATTCCTCTAGTGCAGAATATTTAGCTATATTTTGAAATACAGATGGATTATTATTATTTTTTTTATAAAGCCAATTCATAAATACTGATACAGAAGGATAATTTGCAAATACATCTAAAGGAAGATCCCAAGTATAAAAACAATAATATCCTTTTGTAGAACTATTGAATTCAGATATTCTTGATTGAACTGTATATGGACTAAATAATAAAGAGGTAGATTCAGAAAGTGCCTCATTAAGCCAAGTTTCCATTTCCTTATTGTTTTCTACATAATTAACATTAAAATTAATTAAATGCTGAAACTCATGCTGTATAGTACCAGCCATATATTCCGGAGTTTCATTAACTAATTTTATATCCATATATAGTATTTCAGCATTATTATTCTGTCCCAATATTAAATCAGCACCGTAAAAATAACCTGTAGTTACCGCACCATTATAATCAGAATTTATTTCAAACAATAAAATAATAATTTTACCATTATTATCAACATCTGTATGCTGTCCGTATATACTAACCTCTTCAGCATAATTATCATTAAACACTTTTGCTATATAGTCTAAGCTTTCCTGTTTATATCCTGAATCTTCTTTTACATATATATCTAATTTATCATATTCTGCAACTTTATAAAATCTATAATTTTTTATTGATGCACTGCCTGAACTGCTGAATACTATAGTACGAAAAGTAGTTCTTGGCATACTTGAATTAGGGTATGTTAATCCATATGAATCTTCAATATTTATTCCTAAAATATTTCCTAATTTCTGACAAGATAAAGATATAATCGATATCATTATAATGAATATTATTTTTTTCATAATATCCCCCTTTAAATTATATAACTATCATAACATAAAAATGTAAAATAAAAATTACACTTATTGAAAGTAATTTAATTATTTTATTAAATAAACACTATTTTATATCTTTTATTTTTTACAATATTGCTATAAAATAAGGTTCATATATATAGACAAAAAATATTGGAGAACTAAAATGAAGAAATTAAATTTAATAATGATCTTCTTATTTTTATCAACATTGATATTGAGTGCCAATACTATTGAAGATGAAGTATTTAGATTGATTAATTTAGAAAGAAGTAAACAATCGCTTCCGCCTTTACCAAATAATCAAAGACTTCATTCTTTAGCTTTATATCATGCTGATAATATGGCTAAAAACAAATTTTTTAGTAATACTGATTTAGATGGTTTGGATTCTAAAGCAAGACAAGTTAAATTATATCCGGAAATGGTTGGAAATATTAGCGAAAGTTTAGGTAAATTAGACGTTATTCCTTTTACAGACAAAAAAGCTGCAGAAAGTATAGTTAAAAATTTAATGGCTACACCTGACAGTAAGAAGAACATATTAAATAAAAATTTCAATGCTATAGGTGTTGGTGCTGTTAAACGCGGTGTTGGAGTATATGTTACAGTAACATTTGCTGATATTGTTGCTGAATCAGTTGACTTTGTTCCTCAAGCTAAATATGGTGATGAAATAACTGTAAAATACAGAATATTAAATAAAGCTGCTTTTACTGACTTCAAAATTGCTGTTGAAATGGCTGATAAAGAAGCTAGAATTACTGGAGATGACGGTAAAACTTATATAGGTAATATAATTTATGATGTTAAAGATATGGGTAATAGTATATTAGGAAGAACTTTCAAAGCTGAATATGGAAAAGGCGATTATAAAATATCTATCCTGTATAAAGGACAGCATTTCCTAAGTAATGTAAGAACAATAACAGTAGAATAATAAATATATGAAATTTAGAAGAAGATTCAATATAAAAAGTGGAATTGATCTAACCCCCATGATAGATATAGTATTTAATTTACTTATATTCTTCATGGTGGGTTCTACTATTGTAGAAACTCCTCAAATAGAAATAAGCCTGCCTAAATCTACATCTGCAGTAGGTTCTGAAAAAAATGAAACTATAGTTATTAGTATAGCTAAAGACGGAAAACAATATATAAATGGTTATGAAGTGGAAAATCTCGATAATGATCTAAAAGAGTTAGCTAATACTGAAGGTGAATTAGAAAAACCTGTAGAAATAAGATCCGATGAAGATGTTAGAACTCAAATATTAATATCTGTTATAGATAGTGTAAAAAATGCTGGGTTTACAAAACTTAGTATAGCAACTCAAGAACAAAATCAAAATTAAATATTTATTTGAAATAAAAATGCTGTTTAATACATTTTAATTATTAAACAGCATTTTATTTATATTTTGTTATAAACTATAATTTATTCATCTCTAAATTGTAATGAATATAAATATTGATATTTACCGCCTCTTTTCATCAATTCTTCATGAGTACCAGATTCTATTATTTTACCATCTTCAACTACACATATATATGTAGCATTCTTTATTGTAGAAAGTCTATGTGCTATGACAAATGTAGTTTGAAGATTAATAATTTCATTCAAAGCTTTTTGAACATACATTTCACTTTCTGTATCTAATGCACTTGTTGCTTCATCTAGTATCAATATAGAAGGTTTTTTCACAACAGCTCTAGCCAATGCTATTCTTTGACGCTGACCTCCTGAAAGCATTACACCTCTAGGTCCTATATGAGTATCATAACCATTAGGCAACTTTAATATAAACTCATCAGCATGTGCTATTTTAGCTGCTCTAATCAAATCATCGTCTGTAGCATCAGGTTTAGCATATAAAATATTTTCTCTTACAGTTCCGTAAAACAAAATATTTTCCTGAGATACTACACCTATTTGATTTCTTACACTTCTTGTGTTTAATTCATTTATATCAACACCATCAAATCTTATCACTCCTTCACTTGGAGTAAATAATTTAGGTATCAAACTTATTAAAGTAGTTTTACCTCCACCTGAATTACCAACAAAAGCAACAACATCTCCTTTTTTAACATTAAAACTTACAGGTCCTAAATGGAAAGGCTGTGCATCACTTCTTCTTGGATATTCAAAATGAACATTTTCAAAAGTAATTGAATGTTCTATAGGTTTCATTTCTTTTTTATTTGGATCATCAACATTCTCAGGAGGTAAATCTATAATTTGGAATACCCTAATAGCTATCATTTTAGTTAATTGCAAATTCATAAATATACCAGATAAATCTCTAACAGGAGTGGATATATTAAGCATATAAAGCAAGAATCCCCATAAAAATTCAAAAGGCATTTCTCCTTTAAATATTAAAAATCCGCCGTAAGCAAGTATTATAAGCATAGCAGCTATCATTACAAGTTCTGTCATAGGTCTGTTAAGAGAAGTAAGTAAACTAATCCTTCTCATTATATTTATTAATTCGCTATATAATCCCCTATATCTATTAACTTCCTCATCTTCTTTAGAAAATATTTTGATAACTTCTATACCTCTTATATCTTCCTGTATAACAGAAGTGGTACTTCCTAGAAAATTTTGTTGTGCCGATATTCTACTCCTTATTAATTTGGAAACTTTATCTATACCTAATCCTATTAATGGTGCTGCTATAAAACAAGCTAAAGTAAGTTTAACATTTAAAAGAAGCAATACAGCTAAAGTAAGTATTAATGTTAAAGGAACTGTTATCATATTTGGTAATGTACCAGATAAAAAACCTTCTATTGTTCCAGATTCATTAATAACCCTGCTCATTAAATCGCCTTCTTTTTCCTGTTTAAAATAAGCAATATCGGTATTCATTAACCCTTTTAACATATCAGCTCTTACATCCTTTCCTATTTCCTGAGCTGTAAAAGCAAAAAGAAAAGTTTTTATATAATCAAATCCAACTCTAAATAAAACATATATGAATCCAATAATAATAATAAATGAAAATTGTGCTATTATTACAGGATTTCCAATGGAATCTCCGCTTAAAAACTGCTGAGTTAAATCTTTAGTACTAAAATTACTAAATTTTACTGTTAAATCAGCAACTAATGGAATTTTATCTAAAAGATCAACTCTTTTTCCGCCTGTTATGGATATTGCCAATTGTCCAAAAAAAGGTGGAAGTATATTTATTATAGTATAGCCTATACTCAACATGAAAGAAGGTATAAATAATTTCTTATGTCTCATAGCATATGAAATCATTCTTCTATATGGGTGTTTTTCAACTTTTGAATAATATTTTTTAATATGTTCTTCTGTGACAGCACCATAATCAAATGGCCTATCATCTTTTTTAAAAAATTCTTTTACTTTTTTTATAAGCATAAATTATATTCCTATTTTACATTTTTATTAATAAAATATAAACTATTCTATATTAGAATATTTTATATTTCAATATTCTATTAAATTTTCTCCATACTCTAAACGTAATTTCCTATCAGCCATATTAGCAATAGATGCAGAATGTGTAACTATTATTAAAGCAGCATTAGTTTGTTTTGTCATGTTCCATAATAATTCTCTAACTAACTCAGCATTCTTTTTATCCAAATTACCAGTAGGTTCATCAGCCAATACAACACTAGGCCTATTTATTAAAGCACGAGCAATAGCTACTCTTTGTGCCTCACCGCCTGAAAGCTCCCCTATTCTATGCTCCATACGGTCTTTCAATCCAACTGTTTCAAGCAAAATTTCAGCTTTTTGTCTAGCTTCCTTTTTATTATATTTAAGCATTAAAGAAGGAATCATTACATTTTCTATGGCACTAAATTCACCAAGCAAATTATGAAATTGAAATACATAACCAAGAGAACTATTCCTAAAATGAGCTAATTGACCTTCATTCATTTTACCGATATTATTTCCTGATATATTTATAGTTCCTTCTGTAATGTCATCTATTCCGCCAATCAAATTCAAAAGAGTGGTTTTTCCGCTTCCGGATTCTCCTGTTATAGCAAGAATCTCATTCCTGTAAACTTCTAAACTTAATGACTTCAAAACTTCAACTTTTGGAGGCCCAACATAAGTCTTTTTTAAATTTTCTATCTTTATTAAAACTTCTTTAACATTATCACTCATATCTCAATACCTCCGCAGGCTTGTATCTGCTTGCAATATAAGCCGGTATTATAGCAAATAAAACAGAAAGTAAAAATGAAATACTAGCCACCATTACAACTTGTGAAATATGTATTATAGATGGGAGTCCTCCGCTTACATAATATATATCTGATGGGAAGAAATCTGGTACTATTGGTATTGATAATCCGCCTATTTTGGCAGGTATAAACCATATAATATTAACTATTACCTGAAGTATTATTCTAATGCCCTCTAATGCCTCATTAACATAATTAGCAAGAAGTACACCAAATATTACACCTAGTACAGTACCTATTACACCAATTATGGCACCTTCTAAAAAGAAAACTTTAGCAACATTTGAAGGTCTAAGTCCTAAAGTCTTTATTATAGCAATATCACGCCTTTTATCTTTAACGAATATTATTTGGCTTGAAGCTATATTTAAAGCTGCTATTAATATTATAAATGAAAGTATCAAAGCAAGCATTAATTTTTCAGTATGCAAAGCCTGAAAGAAATTTCTATCAAATAGCATCCAAGGCATAACACTATAATAATCTTTTAAATCCTCATTGATTTTATTTGCCACCTTATCAGCATCAAAGAAATTCTTTACTTTTACTGCCACACCAGTAACAGCATTATCATATCCAACCATTTTTTGACCAGTAAGAATAGGAACTATAACCATTTTACTATCATATTCATAATAGCCGGTTTTATAAATACCTTTAATAGTAAAAGTAGTTTTTTGGGGTCTAAATCCCTTATCAAAACTTCCAGCAGCAGAAATTATATCGATAGTATCTCCAACTGATAAAGCATAATCTTTTGCCATTTCTGAACCTATTAAAGCTTCATTAGTTTTCATATTTTTATTATTGCCTTCTACAAAATTGAAGTACTTTATAAAATCTTTATCTGTAGTGAATATATTATCTTCAAAAGAACGTACTGTTATAAGTGTAGTGAAATTATATGAACGCATTATACAAGGAATAACTATATAAGGATATGCACTTGTTATTTCCTTATTATCCATTATATTATCAACTACATATTTATAATCTGTAAGAGGCTGATCACTATAGGCACTGATATTTATATGTGCTCTCATTCCAAGAATTTTATCTCTTATATCGTCCTGAAAACCATTCATTACTGAAAGAACGGTTATCATTACCATATCACCAACTAATATTCCAAGTACACATATAATTGTAATAATTGAAACAAACGAAAATTTCTTTTTGGCTCTTAAATATCTTACGCCAAGCATTAATTCTAATCGCAAAATATCTCCTTAGCATTGAGAATTGACAATGCTGAATATTATATATTATATTTAATAAATTTAAACCTATTTTGTACTGATATGTCATATATTGTACGTTTAAATAATTATGGTTTATTACATTATAATTTATTTAGATATTGTCTTTTTTTAACAAAAAGTGATTTGAATTTTGATAAAAATTTAAGTATAGTAACTTTTATATTCTTCTTTGTTTTATCAAAATCTATTACAGCATTTTCATAATCTGAAGTCTTATATCTTGAAAATCCTCTGTGAAAATATAAATCATCAGTAACATTTCCCAATTCTTCAGATTTGTTATAATCTTCTATAGCTTCTATATAATGCTTTAATTTAAATCTTGTTTCAGCCCTATTATAATATGCAGAAGAATATTTAGGTTCTATTTCAATACATTGAGTAAAATCTTTTTCAGCCTCTTTATACAAATTTAATTTTAGTTTTGAGACACCTCTATTACAATATGCTCTAAAATAATGATAATCTAAATCTATAGTTTCATCAAAATATTTAATGGCTTCTTCATATTGTTCTAAATCTTGTTTTACTATACCTATACTATTGTAGGCAGAAACATAATTTGGATCTAATTCAATAACTTTATTAAAATATCTAATAGCTTCATTATAGTTTTTCAAATTGTACTCTACTAATCCCAAATTATAATAAGCCTTAGTATAATTTCTATCTATTTCTATAGCTTTATGAAAATATTCTAAAGCATCTTTATAAAGACCTAAATCTTGTTTTATCAAACCTATATTATTATATGTATGGGCATTTTTAGATATATCTAATGTCTTATTATAATATTTAATAGCTTCTTCATAATTACCCAAATTATAATTAGCTAAACCTATATTATTATAAGCCTGAATGCAGTGAGGATCTATTTCCAAAGCCTTTTTATAATATTCTATAGCTTCTTCACAAAGTCCTAAATTATGCTTTACCAAACCTATATTATTATAAGCAGGAACATAACTAGAATCTAATTCAATAACTTTATCAAAATCTTTTATAGCTTCTTCATACATTCCTAAACTGCTTTTTGATAGTCCCCTATTATTATAAATCTCAAGCACATCTCCATAATAAAAAAGTAATTTATCAAAATATTCTATAGCATTTCTATAATCACCCTTAGAAAAAGAATCATTTGCTAAATATAATAAATTACTAAGCTCATTCATAAACTAACTCCTCTAAATTAAAAACCAGAAGGCAATTAATTTATTTTTTAAAAAAAATTTTATACCCCGAACTTAATTATAATATAATCATAATTATACTATAATTAATAAAAAAAATTTTATTAATATATAAAAAAGTTTATAGTAATTTCAATATTTTGCAACTATATAACTTTTTTTATATAAAATTTATATACATTTCAGAAAATACATTGATATGTACAAAATATTACTTGAAATAACAATATTATTAATAATAAGAAATAATTATATAAATAGTGAAAAAATGATTAATCAAATAAAATTATTTTTTCTTTCGTATACAATTATATCTACATTAACATCATCATAAACAAAACTGCTTAACTTCTTAGAAGAAAATAAATCCCTATCAAAATCAGGGAAAAATCTATCACAGCCATAATCTTTATTTATATGAGTAAGATAAATTCTATCAGCATAATCTAATGCTTTTTTATAAATTGATTCTCCGCCTATAATAAATATCTGATTATGCTTTTCTAATAATAATTTAGAAACAGCGTTTTCAAAAGACATTTCATAACAAAGATTATCATACTTTTCTAAAATCTCATTATTAATATTAGAAGATACAATAATATTTTTTCTTTTAGGAAGCGGTTTAGAACCTAAAGATTCAAAAGTAACACGCCCCATAACAACAGCATAACCTGTAGTTGTAGTTCTAAAAAATTGCATATCTTCTTTTATATGTCCCCAAGGCATTAAACCATTTAATCCTATACCATTTTTAGAATCTACTGCAGCAATTAATGAAACTATCAAACTGCCACCTCCGCTTTTATAGTTGGGTGATATTTATATCCTTCCAATTTAAAATCTTCATAAACATGACTAAATATATTAGGACGTTCTTTTATAAATAATTCTGTTGTTTGAAGATAAGGTTCTCTTGAAAGCTGTATATTAACCTGATCAACATGATTATTATAAATATGGGCATCTCCGAATGTCATTATAAGTTCAGAAGCATGAAGTCCGCTATGCATAGCCAAAAGTCTAGTAAGTATAGCATAAGAACTTATATTAAAAGGAACTCCTAAAAATAAATCTGCAGAACGCTGATATAAATGAGTAATTATTCCGCCTTCACTATTAACTGAAAATTGACACATCATATGACATGGAGGAAGATGCATTTGATCAATCTCGCCTACATTCCAAGCATTCAAAATAATTCTTCTGCTTGTAGGATTATTTCTCAAAGCATTAACAATATTAGATATTTGATCTATTTTATTTCCTTCTTTAGTTTCCCAAGCTCTCCATTGTTTTCCATATACTGGGCCAAGTTCTCCCATATCATCAGCCCATTCGTCCCATATATGAACATTATTTTCTAATAAAAATTTTATATTAGTAGAACCTTGTAAAAACCAAAGCAATTCTATAATAACACCTTTCATAAAAACTCTTTTTGTTGTTATGATTGGTATTTTATTTCCTTCAAATTTAAATCTTAATTGAGGTCCGAATATTCTTTTTGTACCTACTCCAGTTCTGTCTTTAGTTTCTTCGCCCTCTTCCAATACTTTTTTTAATAATTCTAAATAGTTTCTCATAAAAAATCCTAATATATTAATTGTTTGTTTTTATAGTAAGGTTCTATTATACATATTGAAAATATTTTATCAATTATATATCAATATAGTAACAGTTTTTTAAAAAATATTATTTTAAATAATTAAACAAGAAACCTTAAATATAAAGTATCTTGTTTAATTATAAATTAGTTATACCTAAACAACTATATTTTGTCAATTTTAGTTTTTTCAAATTTATTGTTTGTGGTGGCTTTGCCCCCACACCCCCAGTTCTTTTGTTGACACAAAGAACCAAAAAGACTGCATTTTTAGGGTATACCCTATATTTAATAGGCATGTTTTTTAATATAAAGTTATAGCAATTGCGTTTTCGCAAAGCGTATCCGAGCTTGTCGAGGATATAGCAACTTTGACGAAGTCCGCAGAGCGTGTGCTACAAAAAAGTAGATAAATTTATATAAAGTACATCGGTTGATAAAGTTAAAATTTTAATCTATATTCAACATAGCACAATTTTTTATAACAACATATTAAAGATTTATAATAATTAAACAAGAAACCTTAAATATAAAGTATCTTGTTTAATTATAAATTGTTTAATTATAAATTAGTTATATATAAAAAATTATTTTGCTTTAGAAGATATTATCCTTATTATCTCAAGAGTAGTTTCCAAACTTTTATGGAATGATGGTATAGGCAAAAACTCATATATAGAATGGAAATTATGTGCTCCTGTAAAATAATTTGGTGTTAATAAACCTTTTACTGATAAAGCAGAACCATCAGTACCGCCTCTCATTGATAAGGTTTTAGGTTCTATATTAAGATTTTTCATTGCCTCATAAATAACATCTATTGGGAATTTATCTTCTTTTATAGAATCAGCTATATTTCCGTATACATCTTCCATAGTTAATTCTATTTTAGCTCTTGGCTGTAACTTTTGATATTTCTCAACAACTTCTTTAATTTTAGCTTTTTTCTCTTCATAAAGTTTTTTATTATGATCTCTTATATTCAATTTTAAAGAAGCATTTCTTTGATTTCCGCTTATGCCTTGAACCCAAATATAACCTTCTTTCTTTTCTGTGCATTCAGGAGTTTGTTTTCTGTCAAATTCATTAGCCATATCTATTGCTATAAGTATAGGATTAACTAATACGCCTTTAGCACTCATAGGGTGAGCAGTTACTCCTTCAATATCTATAGAAGCACTTCCGGCATTAAATGTTTCATATACAACCTCACCTATTTCGCATGAATCTATTGTATATGCAAAATCTGGTTTAAATACATTCAAATCTAATGCTTTAGAACCAAGAAGTCCTATTTCTTCATCTGGTACAAAAGCTATATATATGTCGCCATGCTCAACATTATTATCTGCAATATATTTTAATGCAGACATAACTGTTGATATAGCAGCTTTATTATCAGCACCTAATACGCTTGTTCCGTCTGAAAAGATAATCTCATTATTCATGTAATTTTTTATTTCAGGGTGATCTGATACTTTAAACATTATATTTTTTTCTTTATTCAAGCATAAATCATTACCTTCAAATTTAAGTATTTGAGCATGAACATCACCAGTTAAACCAATATCAACTGTATCAAGATGTGCTACAAATCCAATAGAATATATATTATCCTTATTCTTTGGAAGTAATGCTGTAACTATTGAATTATCATTTACAACAATATTTGTTAAACCTAAAGTTTTTAAATCATCTGCTAAAACTTTTGCCAATTTCATTTGTCCTTCAGAACTAGGAAGTTTTTTTACAGATGCATCGCTCTGACTTGGTATAGCTGAATATTTAAAAAAGCTGTCTATTTGGAATTTTTTTATATTATCATTTAACATTTTTCTACCTCTTTTATTAATTATAAATTTTTATAAAACTAAAAAACTATTAATGTACTGGAGGATAAACATATCCGCTGTTAAATCCTATAGGTATATTTAAAGCCCAGAATATATAAAGCATTATCATAAGCACTATAAGCAATCCTATACTATAAGGAAGCATCATAGAAGATAATGTACCAACTCCAGTTTTATTGCAGTATTTCTGACAATAAGAAATTATTAACGGATAGAATGCAAACATTGGAGTTACAACGTTTATAGCTGAATCGCTTACTCTGAATGCTGCCTGAGTTAATTCCGGAGATATACCAACTGCCATAAGCATTGGAACGAATATTGGAGCCAATATAGCCCATTTTGATGATGCTGAAGTTATTAACAAATTCAATAATGCTGTAAGTAAAGTTATACCTGCAACTGTTATTTGAGGAGCCATATTTAAAGATTTCAAAAATTCTGCACCTGATATTGCTATTAATGTACCAACATTTGAATTTCCGAATACATATAAGAATTGAGCACAGAAAAATGAGAAAGTTAAAAATGAAGCTAAGTTTTTAACACTTCCAGCCATAGCTAAACTGAAATCTTTTGTAGTTTTGAATTTATTAGTAAGCTTTCCATATATGTATCCAGGTATTACTAAGAACAAGAACAATATAGGAACTATAGCCTGCATAACTGGAGCATCTGGAGTAGTTAATTCACCATTTGGAGATCTTAATAAAGAATTTTCAGGAATAAGTAAAACTACTAAAAGTACAATCATTAATACTAAAACAGAAAATGCTATTTTAAAAGCTCTGTTTTCCTCTTTTGTTATTGAAGAAACACTTGTATCTTCTGGTTTAATACCTTCATCAATAGGCATAGTTTTCCATAAAAATGGTTCTACTATTTTATCAGTAATAAACCAACATACTAAAATTACCGCAAATGTTGATGATATGCTTAAAAAATAATTACATAAAACATTTACTGTATAAGTAGGATCTATAAGTCTTGCGGCACTTTGAGTAAATCCTTGCATTATAGGGTCTATTGTAGAAGGTGTATAACTGGCAGAGAAACCTCCTGCAAGTCCTGCAAATGAAGCTGCGATACCTGCTAAAGGGTGTCTTCCTACAGCAAAAAACATTATAGAAGCTATAGGCATCAATATAACATAAGAAGAATCTGAAGTTATATGGCTTACAACAGAAATAAATATAATTGCTGGTGCTATAGCTTTCTTTGGTATAATAGCCAATAATTTTATAAGAATCATTCTTATGAATCCGCTTCCCTCAGCTACTCCTATGCCTAATGTAGCAACAACTGTAATTCCCAAAGGAGGAAAGTTTATAAAGTTTGTTGTCATCTTTGTTATAAACTTAGTTATTTCTGCAGGAGCAAGCATATTAATAATTTTTATTTGCTCGCCTGTTGTTGGGTGATAATAATTGAATGTAAAATAAGAAAGTATCCATGACACAAAAAGCATTATAAAAAATGCTATCAAAAATAAGATTGTTATGTCTGGAAGTTTATTTCCTACTACCTCAATAATATTCAAGAAACTTTCAAACTTATTAGATTTTTTAATTGCCTTCCCATCGTTTTGCATAAAAATCTCCTAACACTTATAAATTTTGAAAACATTATATAATAAATATAAGTAATCATCAATATAAAAAGAAACAGTTTTACTTAACATAGTATTTTTATTTTAAGTTTTTTATTACGATACTATAAATATAAACTATATAGAGAGGTATAGAATATGTTTAAACTTCGTATTTTTATATTATTATTATTTTTATCTATGTTGGGTTCTTGTCAGAAAAAAGAGGTTATAAGCATAGAAAAAGGAGTTGTAGATTATAGGTTCATTGGTACTTGGGAATTTATCAATGGAACTAATAAAGAAAAATATACTTTCTTTAACAATAATAAGATAGAATATACAAGTGACTGCCAAAATGAGCCTAAAAACAATCAAGCTTACACTTTTGAATGGAAAAAAGAAGGAAATAACTACTATTATAGATTATGGGACAATGAATTGGATAATTGGTCAGATTTCCCTATAAAATATATTAATACAAATACAATAAAAATATACTCTGACTTCTTTAAAAAATCATACATTTAACATATAATGATAATATAAAAAACAATATAATGGATTTTATTAAAAAGTGGACTTATTAGTTATTATATTTTTCATAATTATATTTATAATATTCATTCTAATGTTTGGAATATTATTCTTTGTTTCAGGTATAGGTAAAATTGTAGATTTAATATCTATGATTGTATTTAGAAATCATGAGGACTGTCCATTTTGTAATTGTAAAAATTCTATGAGAATCATAAAAACTTCGAGCGGATATAAAAAGGTTTGTAATAAATGCAAGTTCTCTATAGAAGTAGATGATAATAAGACAAATAATAATGACAAAAAAGATGAGGAAAAGAAGGAATAAAAAGAATTGCGAGGGGAGGGAATCGAACCCTCATGCCTAGGGCGCTAGATCCTAAGTCTAGTGCGTCTGCCAGTTCCGCCACCCTCGCTTAATTGTTGTATATTATACAATATATATTTTTTTTTGCAAGAAGTGTTATATGACTAAAATTCAAAAAATTAACAAATTCTTTAAGAAACTTAAAAAATTTCTTGTAGAAGACATTTATTTAATAGATCAAAATACATTTAATCCAATAGAAAAATTTTTAGTAGATTCATATAGGATTGTTTCATTTGCTATAACAGACTTTTTTAAAGATGACTGTACTATAAGAGCTGCTGCTTTAACATACTTAGTAACATTATCTTTTATACCTGCTTTAACTGTAGGATTGTTTATTTTAAGAATTTTTAATATATATCAGAACATATTTGTTGTAATATTTGAATGGATGGAAAAACATGCCCCATTCTATGAACCAATGGTTAGACAAATATTAAATATAGCAGATAACACTAATTTGGCAAGTTTTGGTATTATAGGTATTATATCAACTATAGTCAGTATTGCATTAATACTTCATAGTATACAAAGATCTTTAATAAAAATATGGCGTGTAAAAATAAAAACTTCAATACCTAGAGTTGTTGCAAATTATATAGCATTATTATTCTTGATACCTATACTAATTGGTATATCATTTACTTTAATAACTTATACATCTATAAATTTACATAATTTACCAGCATTAGTAAAAATATTATTATCTTGGGTAACTCCTATAATATCAACATCTATATTAGTTTTATTTTCTTATGTATTAGTGCCTCAAACTAAAGTAAATTGGTCAAATGCCGCAATATCTTCTATATTAGTAGCTGTAGCTATAATAAGCCTTTTCAGTGTATATTTTAAACTTAATATAGATGTAAGAAATTATAAACAGATATTTGATAATGACAGATATAAAATAGAATATCTTGTAAAAGAAATAAATACAGACAGCACAAATACTCAAAATAATCAATTTAATAATAATAACAATACTGATGAAGAAATAGATAATGAATATTATAATATAAATAAAAATAATAATGAAAATATACTTCAAAGAAATCAAAAAATAGATGTTGAAAATATATCAAGCATAAAAATAGAAAGAATAAGCTATGTTATTATGGAAGATGTAGGAAATGGAATAAGCGGTGTTACTTATGAAAAAAGACCTATAGAAACTAATATGCTTAATTTTGAAAATTTCTCCCCAAATGTAGGAGAGCAATTAGTTAAATATAATTTCAAAATAGATGATATTGTTACTATAAGCAGTGAAAACAATATGCTTACAAGTATAACTCCTGCAGAATTATCATCAGCAAGTTCTTTTGCTCAAATACCAGTACTGCTCTTATTATTGTACATTGTATGGATTATAATATTATTTGGAGCAGAACTCACCTACTCTATACAATATTTCAGATCTTATGGCGTGGATAAAAGCAATATAAAATTATCATTTGCTGAAAAAGAAGTAATAGCATTAGAATTCATGCATATAATAGCTTATAGATTCATAAACAAAAAAAAGGCTATAACAATGTATGAATTAGCCAAAGAATTAAGAACACCTCCTACTATAATAACTGAAATATCCGAAGCATTAGAAAAATCTATGTATGTAATAAAAATTGTTGAAGGAGCAAATGTTTCTTATATTTTGGCATGTCAGCCTGAATCTATTACTATAGGAGATATTTTACACTCTTTAAAAATGAATGGCGGTTTTAGAAATAAAAATCATAGTTCTTATGATAAATTTAAAACTATGATTTATCAAAATAAAACCATAACAAATAAAGATTATAATACTACCCTATTGCATTTAGCATGCCACAATTACAAAAAATAGTATATACTGAAAATTTTTAAGTTTGTCAACTACTAGCCGTAGTGGCAACCCGCACAGTATCGCTTATTCTTAACGAATGTCCTTTATACGTGCGGCTGATTACTCATTATTATACAAAATCAATAAATCTATATTACATGTAAAACATATTTCTTAATATTAGATAATCTTTTATTTTATAAAAAATTATAATTTACATCTATAAAAAGGTGAAAATTGACAAAGTATAGTTGTTTAGGTATATACTGAAAATTTTTAAGTTTGTCATTTTTTTAGGCAACTTTTTCCCGCCGCATACGCTCTGCGGACTTCGTCAAAGTTGCTCATATCCTCGATAAACTCGGATACGCTTCGCGAAAGTGCAAATATAAAATTAGTACTAAATCATACTAAAATTGTTTCACATGTAAGATAGATTATTAATTTAAACTAAAATATAGCCCTTCATCATAGGGGCTGTACCTGCTTCTTTGGGGCAATACTATACCTAAAGGTACTCATTTTAGTCGCAGGACTTCCTTCGGTCGCAAAAGAAATGGAGTGCTGCACGCTGCGTACTTCGTAATGGCAAAGCCCCATATATAAAAAGAAAAATATAAATTTATTTTTGACAAAATATAGTTGTTTAGATATATACTACATTATATTTTTACTAAATTTATATTTTTTTATTAAGTATAAAAAAGATTATAATAATAAGAAAATGTAATATCAAGAAGTTTAAAATTCAAAATCTTTTATAACAAAATTGTTTATTTTTAAATAAATATATTTTATAAAAAATAAAGTATAGGGAGTACAAACTTTATTCCCTATACTTTTTGATTAAGGATATATATGTTAATTATTTACTGGTTTCTTAACAAATCCAAGAATAACAGCTGTTATAACAGAACCTAATACTATAGCAAATAAATACATTATAGGATTATTTACTATAGGAAGTACGAATATTCCTCCATGAGGAGCTCTTAATTCTATACGAAATGCCATAGTCAAAGCACCGGCAATTGCAGCACCTATCATACAAGAAGGAATTACTCTTATAGGATCTGAAGCAGCGAATGGAATAGCTCCTTCAGTAATAAATGAAAGTCCCATAATATAGCATGTTTTTCCGGCATCTCTTTCATCAGCAGAGAATTTATTTCTAAATATTGTAGTAGCCAAAGCTATACCCAAAGGAGGAACCATACCGCCAGCCATAACTGCAGCATGAGGTGCATAATCTCCGGAAGCTATAGTAGCTATACCAAATGTGAAAGCAGCTTTATTTATAGGGCCTCCCATATCAGTAGACATCATAGCTCCAAGTATTGTACCTAATAATATTAAATTTCCTGTTCCTAAATTCTTCAAGAAATTAGAAAGTCCTGAATTAATTGCAGCTATTGGCTCAACAATAAATATATACATTATGGCGCCAGTGATAAAAATACCAAATAAAGGATATAATAAAACAGGCTTAATTCCATCTAAACTTTCAGGCAATTTATTAAATACTTTTTTCAATAAAAGAGTTATATATCCGCCTAAGAATCCGCCTATTAAACCGCCTAAAAATCCGCCGCTGTTTAATGATATTAATCCTCCAACCATAGCAGGAGCAAATCCAGGTCTGTCAGCAATACTCATACCAATAAATGCAGCCATTACAGGAACCATTAGAAAGAAGGCGTTTCCTCCGCCTATATCATTTAAAAGTTTAGCAAATGCATTGTATGAAGGATCATTTGGGTTGCTTGCATTAATACCAAACATAAATGAGAATGCTATTAATATACCTCCGCCTACAACAAATGGAAGCATATTTGATACGCCAGACATCAAATGTTTATATACACCTGTTTTTGGTTTCTTAGCAAATTTATTTGAAGCTTGATTATTATCTTCATTGCTATGATATATAGGAGCTGTTTGATTCATAGCATTTTTTATTAATTGTTCAGGATTTTTTATAGCCTCTTTTACTCCTACTATATCAACATTCTTTCCTGCAAATCTTTCCATAGCAACATTTTTATCAGCAGCTACTATTATACCTTTTGCATTTTTTATCTCATCTTTTGTAAGTTCATTTTTTACACCGCTTGAACCATTAGTTTCTACTTTTATAGTAATGCCAAGTTCCTTACCTTTTTTAAGTAATGCATCAGCTGCCATATAAGTATGTGCTATTCCTGTAGGACAAGCTGTTACTGCTAATACTTGATATGAATCGCTGCTGTTATTATTTTCCGGATTTAAAGATGAGTTTTCATTATCTTTTTCAGCATTTTTCATTAATATATCTAATACTTCTTCTTTACTTTTTGCATTTAAAAGTGCTTCTCTAATATCATCTTCAAGAAGTAATGTAGTTATTTTTGATAATAATTCTATATGAGAATCATTAGAATTTTCCGGAGCTGCTATCATGAAAAATAAATGTGAAGGCTCTCCGTCTAATGATTCATAATCAACGCCTTTCTTAGAAATACCTATTGCAACAGTAGGAATTTTCACAGCTTTAGTTTTACCATGAGGTATTGCTATTCCTTCTTCCATACCTGTAAAACTTTGAGCTTCTCTCTTTAATATTTCTTGCTTATACTCTTCCCTATCATTTAATTTTCCATTATTATAAAGAATGTCTACCATTTCATCTATAATTTCTGATTTTGTTGTTCCCTTTAGGTCTGTATCAATACAATCTAAAGTTATAACATCTTTTAGCATTGTTAGCCTCCAATTATTTAAGCATTAATTGTTTTTATTTCAACTTTTTCTAAAAATTGTTTCATATTATCAAATGTAGTTAATCCTTCAGAGCATGCAGTAGAACTTCCGCTTGCTATAGCATATTTATAAGAATCAACTATATTTAAATTATTACTTATTCCATAAACTATTCCAGCAACCATAGAATCTCCAGCACCTACAGAACTTATCAACTTTCCTTCAGGTGCATTTCCAATATATGCATTATCTTTTGTTATAAGTACAGAACCATCTTTACCTAAAGATACAATTACATTCTCGCTTCCGTCTTTTATTAATTCTCTTGCATATTTTATAATCTCATCTATAGTTTCTATGTTCTTATTAAAATATTCGCCTAGTTCTTTTTTATTTGGTTTTGTAAGAAATACTTTTTCTTTTATCCCTAACTTGAATGCTTCATCTCTTGCATCTAATATTACTTTTATGTTTTTATTTGCATTTGATATTATGTCTTTGTATATACTGCTTTCAATAGAATTAGGAACGCTTCCAGATAATACTAATATGTCATTATCTTTTATATTATCTTTAATAAAGTTTAATAATTCATTAACTTTTTCTTTTGAAATATTAGGTGATTTTCCTGCTATTTCTGTTTCTGTTTTATCAGTTTTTAATTTTATATTGATTCTTGTATCTTCTTTTAAATCAATAAAATTCTCTTTGATGCCATATTCTTTAAGATGCTTTTTTATATAATCTCCAGTAAATCCGCCAGAAAATCCTAAAGCAATAGAATCAATATTAAAATTTTTTAAAACTTTGGAAACATTTATTCCTTTGCCTCCTGCCAATGTATAGGCATTATTAACTTTGTTTAAATCTCCTTCTTCAAAGTTATTCATGTCTATATAATAATCAACAGCAGGATTTAATGTTAAAGTATATATCATAAATAATCTCCCACTTTTTTATTTTGATTAATTAACAATGTGTAATCCTTTTAATTTATTTTTTATATTTTCATTTATTTCTTTTGCATTTGTTATTAAATATGACTCCTCTAAATTACAAAAATTCACAAAACTTTTTTTTGTTAATTTAGATTCATCACATAGAAAATAAGTTTTATTTGCTTTAGTGCATGCCTCATTTTTTATTAATGCTTCTTCACTATCTGGAGTTGAATATCCGTTTATATCTATTCCATTTGCTCCCATAAATGCCAAATCAAAATTAAAATTCTTTATTGATAAAACAGCACTTCCTCCAACTAAAGCACCTGTAAGCATTTTTATCTTTCCGCCTATTAAATAAGTTTCTATTTTTTTACTGTAAAGTTCATCTATATGACTAAGTCCGTTTGTTACTACTCTTATATTTTCTATTCCTGCTAAATATTTAATCATAGCAAAAACACTTGTACCGGCATCTAAATATATTGTACTGCCTCTATCAACCAATGAAGCTGCAAACTTACCTATTTTTTCTTTTTCCTCTGAATATATTTCTTTTTTATATAAAATACTTTCTTCCTGAGTATCTATTGATATAGCACCTCCATGTACTCTTCTTATTTTTCCAGAATTTTCTAAAAATGTTAAATCTCTTCTAATTGTAGCTTCTGATACATTAAGTTTTTCTATCAATTCTTCTATCTTTATGTTCTTTTTTTCTTTTATAACTTCAAGTATCAATTCATACCTGCTTACTTTGAGCATTTTAACATTCCTTATTTATCTTTATATCTAATATTATAGCAAAAAAACTACAAAAATCAATCAAAATCAATCAAAAATAATCAATTTCAATCAAAAAATATACAGAATTTACCGCTAATTGTTATAAATGTTGTATAAATTAGTAATCGATTTGATAGTTTTATAGAATTCTATTTAGTTAATAATACAATGCTTTTTTGAAGAGTATAAAAGAATAAAAATTGACAATATATACTAAAAATTTTTAAGTTTGTCATTTTTTGTAGTCAACTTTTTCCCGCCGCACACGCTCTGCGGACTTCGTCAAAGTTGCAAAAAGTGCAAGGTATAAAATTAGTACTAAATAATACTAAAATTGTTTTACATGTAAGATAATTTATTAAATTAAATTCCAAATTTAGCCTTTCGCGAAGCGTATCCGAGCCTGTCGAGGATATAAGGTTCTTTGTGCCACGCCATACCTAAAGGTACTTCTTTTAGTCGCAGGCACTCCCTACGGTCGCAAAAGAACTGGGGTGTTACGAAGTACGCAGAGCGGTGGGGCTAGTCCCCACAAATAACCTAAATTTAAAATTGTATTTTTTGACAAACTCTAAAATTCTTAGTATATACCTAAACAAATATATTTTGTCAATTTTCAAACAGA